>NZ_JAOQKJ010000017.1:0-57485 GCF_025567405.1 Suilimivivens aceti
CCGCGCCCACCTCATAGCCCCGTATCTGGTCGCTCTCCTGATCGTTGGCGGTCAGGAATATTACGATGGTGTCCGGGTGCTGAGGCTTTATTAGCTTGCACAGCTCAAAGCCGTTCCCGTCCGGCAGGTTGATGTCCAGCAGCACTAAATCAAATTCCCGCTGGCGGATGGCGTCGGCTGCGGTTCTGGCATTTAGGGCAGAAGTCACGCCGTAGCCGTCTGCGGTCAGGTTATAGGCCAACATCTTATTCAAAAAACTGTCGTCCTCGACAATTAAAATCTGCTTCATATCCTCACTTCCTTTGCTTTTTGCAGATAGTATAACAGGCAAATGTCCGTGAAATGTTACAAGGACAAATATATTTATCATTTTACAGCTTTTTTCTGTGTACTGCAATTTTATAAAAGCAAGGACAGCAGTATCAAATTGCTGTCCTTGCGGTTTATTATAGCTGGTAGTGTATAAGCGTGGGTTCATCATATTTGGTGTGGTATCTTTAACTATGGGAAACTCCGCATTCCCACTTAGAAACCGTCTTGTCACTGACGCATAGTCTTTCTGCAAGTTCCCTTTGTGTCATCCCCTTTTCTTTTCTCAGCTTTGCAATAAAGTTTCCTATCTTTTTCTGATCCATCTGCTTTTCCTCTCTTTCTGCTGTCAGCATAACGGCAGCTGACCATAGAATCAACCTACAGTTGGGAGAACTACTCTCTCTTTCGTGGAATCTATCCTCTCCCGCCGTAAAGAATTCTCTCTGTTCCGGATATGCTTTCCACCCATATCAAGGTCACTGAAGCTTTTTTCATTTCTGGACATCAACCAGTTCATTTTGTGTACAAAAAAAGAAAGACCCGGATCTCTCCAGGTCTCTCCATCTTATTTTATCTTTCATTAAGCACGAAGCTTAAACTTGTCAAGCAGTTCATTTAAGGTAGCTGCTGATGCGGAAAGCTCTTCACTGGTTGCTGAGGTCTCCTGAGCTGCTGCTGAATTAGACTGGATAACATCATTGATATCCTCTACACCCTTACGGATCTCCTTAACGGATACAGCCTGTCTGTCAGATGCAGTTCTGATATTGGCAACCTCCTGAATAATCTTGTCGAGCTCATTCATGACTTCCTTCATGGCATCACCGGTTTCCTTGGTAACCTTATTACCAACCTCAACCTCATTTAATGACTCTTCAATCAGTTTCTTCGATTCTACTGCAGAGTTTGCACTTTCTTCTGCAAGCTGTCTGATCTGGTCAGCTACTACTGCAAATCCACGTCCTGCCTCTCCTGCACGTGCTGCCTCGATAGAAGCATTCAGGGAAAGGAGATTGGTCTGAGATGCGATATTTTCAATATCAGCAATGATCTTTTCAATATTCTGGGTAGTGATGTTGATCTTCTTCATAGCATCAACAAGCTCGTCCATCTTCTTCTGGCTGTTAGCAGCCTCCACCCCTACCTGCTTAGCTTTATCATGTACAATATCAGTAGATTTAGTGTTCTCTAATACCTGATTGGTTACCTCATCAACGGTTGCTACCAGTTCTTCAACCGCTGCCGCCTGGTTTGTAGCCCCCTCTGCAATATCCTGTGCGCTCTCGGCAAGCTGGTTACTTCCTGCGGATACCTGCTCAGAAGAATCCTGAATACCGTGCATCGTAGAGCTTACCTTATCAACCATTGCATTCAGTTCATCCAGAACGCTACGCAGCCTTCCTACATAAGCATCCGGACAGGAGCTTTGTACATCAAAATTTCCATCAGAAAACTGTCTGACAATACTATACAGATCAAGAACAACCTTATCAAGAACCCCTGCTGCTGTTTCAAAGCTGTCTGACAGTTCTCCCAGTTCATCCTCGGCCTCATAGGGAACTCCTATTTCAAAATCACCGGAAGAAATTTTCTCGGATGCCTCAACCAGATTTTTGATCGGTTCAACCAGTGTTTTACTCAGAATACTCTGTAACCGCACATTGTTAAACCAGATACTTACCAACATGATCACGACAATAATTGCCATTCCTACATAATTCTTAGCCTGGACCATACCAACAAATCCAATTGCTGCCAGCATAAGATATGCAATCAATATAAATTGGAATATAAGACTGAGCTTCTTCGCTATCGGCCTGTCCTTTATCATTTTTTCAATTTTTTTCATTTGTCATTGCTCCTTTTGTCTTAGCTTCATCTATAGATTCTATTCTAGTTTCTTCCTCATCTTCCGTCAAGAAAAATATAAAAATACAATACTCTTTCAGATACGGTTTTTCCCATCTTGTTTTTATATCTGGAATTTTTCTATTATCTTGCGGAGCTGGCCGATACTTTCCCTGCACTCATTAAGCAGTGCATATCCTTCTGCTGTTTTGGACGCTGCTTCTGTAGATTTCTCTGCAATCTGATTTACCCCCTCTGCAGACTGGCTTACCGTATCACTGACGTTTTCAATAGACTCTGCTATATCGCTTATTTTACTATCCAGATCTGCAATTTCCTGATTGATCCTGCTCATTGCTTCCGCAAAGGTATTGGCATCTGCCTGATATTCTTCTCCGATCTGTCTGAAAGAATTATAGTCCAGCACAACTGTGTTCTCAAGGAAGTCCATGATCCTCGTAATGCAGTCCGTCATATTTTCAACAGCACCATTAACCTCTTCCACCATTTCATTGATACCGTTTACTGTTTCAAAGGTCTGGTTGGAAAGATTACCAATCTCTGTTGCCACCACTGCAAATCCTTTTCCCGCTTCACCTGCACGCGCTGCTTCAATGTTCGCATTCAGTGCAAGCAGATTTGTCTGGGAGGAAATCTGTCTGATATTATCAGTCAGATTATTGATCTGTTCCACTGCCTTTGATCTTTCTATGGCTTCCTGCGTCTTACCTTTCATTTCCTGATAAATTTCCATTGCCTTGTTGCTGGAATCCACGGTAGTACGCTGCAGTCTGTCTGCCCTTCCCTTTACCTCTCCGGAAGTTTCCTTTCCTTCTTTTGACAGACTTCTGATCTCCTCCGTACTCTGCTTAATCCCATTGATATTCTCTGTGATCATCGAGGTACTTGCAGTAGTTTCTTCCATTCCGGCAGCCATTTCCTGTGTCGTGGCTGAATTATCCTCTGCCATTTCACTGTTTGTCTGCATAATCTCATTCAGCTTGTCCATATCTGTCAGGATAGCCGTTTCAGTTTCTGTAATATCACTCACAAAGCTGCGGAATGCCTTTCTCATATCACCGACAGCACAGGCCATCATGCCGGTTTCATCCTTCCTTTTGGTAAGCTTCTCTCCGCTTTCAGTCTTTTTAAAATTCAGATCCGCAGTCTGCCTTATGACTGCTGTAATTCCCGAAATCGGTTTGCCAATATTTATACTTATGATCACCCCAAGTACGATACTGAGCAGCAGACATACCAGTACAATCCCACCAAGACCTGCTGACAGGCTTACAGCACCTTCTGTGATCTCTGCGCGCGGTGCCGTCAGTGCCAGATACATGCCATTACTAAGCTCATAGAAAACAATATTTTCTTTTTCTTTTTGGGAAGTATAATCCATGATCTTACCGGCATTTTCAGGATTACACAGGAATTCCTGATCTGCCTGTGTAAATCCGAGCTGGTCCAGCCCTGTCCCATTATCAAGCTCCGGATGATACATGATCTTTCCATCCGCATTGTACAGGAAGGAATATCCTGTTTCAAACGCTTTTACACTTTCTGCCATTCCGGTAATCTTGGAGAAATCAATATCCATACCTATGATACCTACAGACTCCCCGTCAGCATATAGTGGAACCACGTAGGAAATCATATAAATATTAACATTTCCATTCAGATAGGGCTCCATCCAGATCGGCGCACCATTCTGCACCGGTATGTAATACCAGCCCACATGTTCCAGATCTGTTTTCTCATACATAGTGAAATCCGTTGGTGTTGAACTGGTAAATGGCTCCTCTGTACTGTTTCTGGTCAGAAAAATCCCTGATGTAGGAGCTGTGAAATCAGGATTATACCGTACATAAACGCAAATTGCACCATCGGTGTTTTCTCCAAATTTAACCACATCACTCATCAGAGATTCTGTATATTGTGTTACATATGTATTATTTCCTTTAAATTTTGAAAAATCCAGTCTTTCCATTGCAATGCTGCTTAAGGTATCCACTGACTGGGCGATTTGGGCGATCTGTGCATTGATCTCGCTTTGTCCATTCAGGCATGTCAGTGTCATTTCTTTTTCTGCACCCTGATCGGAAGTCTGATAAATATCCTTGATACTCAAAAATCCAATAGAAGCAGAAGAAAGCAATGTGCATTTGATAATGCCTGCAATAATTTTTGCTTTAATTGATTTCATGATTCTTACCCCCCATGATTTACTTCTTCTTAAGAATACTATATTGACCGTCATTTTTCAATATAGCGTTGCACTTTTGACATTTTATCTTAAACTTTTTCAAATACTCCTTTTGCTCATCTGTAATCCGGTAGCTTTCCCTTGCCTTCTGTATTGTCTTATTCTGAATCCACCGGTCCAGTCTTTTCTCCTCTATATAGGGAATTGTTTTTTCCCACTGTCTGGCAAGTGCTGTTGCAAAAAACCAGGCTGTCATCATATTCACATAATACTCATCAGAGTGGACTGCGGCAGGTATCTCCAGATATTCCTCTCTGAAATCCCCCTCAAGGAAATGCGTCATCAGCATTTTCATGCCAAACCGGCACGTATAAGGTTCCCTGGATGCGGACCATTTTCTGATCCTGCCTATCAGATCTTCTCTGTTCTTTCTAAATACCCTTGGAGAAAAAATATCGCAGACTGCCCAGTTATCCACAAAAGGCAGGAATCTGTCTACTGCCTCTACACATTCCTGATAATCGTTTATATCCGAAACCAACAGTGCGTGCAGTATGTTTTCATCATAATAGGTATGCGGCAGGCACTGCAGAAACTCTCTACTCTCCTGCTCCTTTGCATAGCTCTTTGCCAGCTTTCTCATCGCAGGTATTCTTATCCCTATGATCGTTTCCCTGTCAATTCCAGGAACCAGTTTACTCTGAAAATCCCTGTATTCTTTATCCTGCAGTGCAAATAACTGTTCCTGTATCTTCATCACATCTCCTCTGGATACTTAAGTCCCCATTCCCTTCTGAGTCCTGTCATAATATCCATTACATCCTTTGTATAGTTCAGATACATTTCTGTTTCATCCCCACTCTCAACAGCTCTTTCCATATCTGTCATTTCATAAAAAAGTGCATCCTCGGTCTTACCACAGGAGATTTCTTTCTTCTCACCGGTACTTGCATCCACGATCTTTGCCCTGTCCGCTCTTGGATATTCCATGATTTCTATATATCCCTTTTCGCAGCTGATCATAGCACGCTTGGGCTGCTTGGAATGCAGGGAAAGGGCAACTGTCGCCATCTGCCCGTCTTTATTCTTCAGAAGAATCGCCGCCTGCTCATCCGACCCTGCCGGAGACGGTTTCCACTGGCTTACGATATCAGCAGGCTTCTCTGTCATAAAGCTCCTCACGATAGAAAGGGCATAAACACCAATATCCAGAAGAGCGCCTCCTGCCAGATTCATATTGAAGAAACGGTTCTTCATATCATATTCCTTAAAGCTTCCAAAGTTCACAGTGATCATCTGGACTTTGCCAAGCTCACCACTTTCCACAATCTCCCAAAGTTTTTTATAGATCGGCATATGCCAGATCGTCATAGCCTCTGCCAGAATCAGATGTTTTTCTCTGGCAAGGGCGATCATCTCATCCAGCTCTTCGCTGTTCAGGGTAATGGATTTCTCCACCAGGAGATGCTTTCCATGCTCCAGTGCTTTTTTCATAAATCCATAATGGGTATTATGAGGGCTTGTGATATAAACGATATCCACCGCCTCATCCTCAAACATATCATCGATCTGCGGGTACACCTTCTGAATGCCATACCTCTTTGCAAACTCTACTGCCTTTTCGTAGGTTCTGTTGCCTACCGCATATAACGGTTTTCCTATTTTCTGCAGTGCCTGTGCCATCTGGTTTGCAATAACTCCCGTTCCAAGAACTGCCCAGTTTAACTCTGTGCCCATAGTAACCTCCTGAATGCTTGTATTTGAGTGTATTCGAATATATTTAAACAGACTTGAATGTATTTATTTCTTTCTTACGTCTTACCAATTGTCATAACTCTTTTTTATATTATCATTTCTGCTGTATCTGCTCAATATCCTATCCGGTTTCTCTCGTCAATTTTCCTTACCACTTTTTATTGTCAGCTTCCTTGACCAGTTTCTCCTGTCCCAAATCCTTTGAATCATTAAAGAAAATAGGTTTTGATATAGGAATCTACAACTTTCATATTTAAAGGAGCTGTACTCGTTTCATGTGTAATAATCAGGCTCTCTCCCAGTAAGTATCCGTTCTTTTCATATAAATCAAGTTTACGCATATTGGAAGCAACATAATTCTCGTCATCCATTTTCCCAAGATGTTCATAAAGAAACATTTTTCCTGTCCTTTTATTTATAACAGTAAAATCAGGTCTGCATGTCACTATTCTTCATTCAAAAACTCCTCAATCTGCTCTTCCACAGTCTTGAAAAGCGGTTTCACATGCTTTTTACGAGCCTTACATAACCTTTCAAAACATTTTTCAGGTTCTCTGGAACTATAGTTTTTCTCAAGTTCACGTAAAATCTGCAGCCTCTTTTTTAGCGCCACCTGCAATTTTTCATCATATTCTCTCTGTATGATTCCCTGTATTGTATTCATCTGCCTTTTATTCGCATATTTCCCGTTTATAAAAAATTGATCTGTTCCATTACTGCTTGTACACCGTAGCGTTCCGCCTGGCAAACCCTTAAGTTCATTCTCTAGACATACGAGCCCCTTCTCCAGTGTTTCGATTTCATTCTTTATTTTGTATAAAATAAAAATTTCCCCTTTTTCACTCTTCAATCTGTATTTTTCTTTTACTTGTCAGGAAAAATACGGCTATTTATTCTTTATTTATTTCTCAGGCAGTAAAAGCTTTATTTATTTATGCTTTTCTGACTAATTTTTACTGCTTTTGCTTATCTTTCGTGTTTCGAGCAGTACGATTAGGTAGCAAGAAAGCCGAGAGCAGTATGATTGTCCAAACCAAGTTCTGATATTGAAATATCTGGCACGGAAGTGTGCCCTAAATATGACCCCAAAATATGTTTGATTAGAAAATTATAGAAAAATTGGGGAAGTACAAGTACTTCCCCAAAATATTAGCTATACACTATCTGTCAATGATTACTCGATGATAGTAGCAACACGGCCTGAATGAGTTTTACCCTTCTTGTACCATTATGTATTACTCATCATTCAGCCTTATTTATCAGGTTTTCAGTCATGCATTACTACATATTCCTATGTACTGTTAATCCCTGATTCGTTGCAAATCCCCTTAAGTGTTGTATAATAAAGAAAATGGAGGAACTCATTATGTCACGACAAACAGCTCATCACACCAAGCAGTTCAAGTTGGATGCCATCAACTATCGCAAGGAACATCCTGATCTTACACAGGTTGAATGTGCAAGGAACCTAGGGATCGGTGTCAGTACCCTTGCCCGCTGGGAAGCCCAGTTCAGAGATAACGATGGCGATATTCCCGTTATTGGTTCCGGTAGTTACGCTTCCGAAGAAGAGAAGGAAATCGCTCGCCTTAAGCGTGAACTCCGTGATGCTCAGGATGCTCTTGATGTGTTAAAAAAGCCATCGGCATTCTGGGAAAAAATTAACAGAAGCTATCTATACTGAAGTTTCTGCAAAGGTAGAGGCTGCCAAAGTAACCGGACGCCGCGTCTCTATCTCCGTTTATTTTTCTTTTAACACCTATAAATAAAACTCCAGAAATTCTGTTGGTGTCATAATCTCCGGCTTTTCTATATCAATGTCCTTGAAATCCTTGTCTCCGGTGATAAGAATATCCACATCCTCAATAATTGCTGTGTAAAGTACCGGATAGTCTTTGATATCCCGAATATCAAATAAGCCTTCCTCCAGATCATTGGGTGTGTATACATACTCATAGCTCATTGCCACCAACAATTTGTTAATTACGTGTTCCTTATTGGGAAATTTTCTCTTTACAACGTTCTTAAGTTCCTCTACTACATAAGATGACAGTACAAGTTGATGCCTTGTAAAAATACAATTCATTAAGGTATCCATTTTACTGCCGGGAAAAAGCAGCGCCGATATCAGCACATTCGTATCCAGCATAATCCGCATCTACTTCACCACGCTTTCTTCCCTAATCTCTTTGATCATTTCCATTACATCATTGTCATCATGAAGCCCAAGTCTTTCAGCCTCTCCTGCAAATGCCCTCTGTGCTTCACGTAATGCATCCATGGAAGAATTCAACATATAAATTTTTCCGGCCTCTTCCACAAACAGAATTTTATCTCCATTCTTAATACCAAGTTTTTTACGGATTTCGATAGGTATTGTCACTTGTCCTTTGGATGTTACTTTTGCTAATTCCATATAAAGTCCTCCTTTCAAAAGCAATGCATTCCTTACTTTCCTTACACCAATAGTATATTCAATTTTCATAAAATTATCAACTAATATTATGTTTCCCTGTGTTCTTGACATGCAATCATTTCGCTGTTATATCACGCCCATTTTCAAATGCTATTGTTTTGTTAAAAAAGATATGATCTGCGCAGCAAACACGAATTTTCTGAATCAGTTTCCCACCATATGCATTTCTCTTTTCAGCATTATTAACAGCTACCCCTTCATTAATTCTAATAAACATTGTATTCCTTAATTGCCATTACGTCCTCCCTAGCATATTCATCTAAATTTTTAGTTTTATCAAATTAATCTCTTATACATCTTACCCTTTATACTACCAGTACTCTCAATCAAACCTTGCTCCGACAAATCCTTAAGGAGCACTTTAATTCTTGATTCTTTAACATCGGCAACGTCTTCAAATTCAGAAGCCTTATATCACTTATCAGGCTGCATAGCGTTCAAAATAGCATCGTATTTTTCTTGCGTTTTTTTCGTCACTTTTTCCGTCACTTTTTTTAAAAAAGAAAGCGACAATACCGTTCTGTCCGGATCAAATCTCTCCTCAATCACTGGTTCTTCCCAGCCTTCGTCTGCCCAAACATTAAAGATGTTCGGCACACCACTTCCAGCAACGCTATAATACTTGCAGAATACTGAGAAACATATTGCGGTTGGTTTTGATTATTCTTTACTGGATGATTTCCTGAATACCTGGAAAAAGAAAAAAGAGGACTTAGCCTCCGGTAAAATTACCAAAGAAGAGTATTTTGAATGGAAGATTAACTGACCGCACACTGAAGATTAGAAATAATACATATAATGTCCGTACCACAGATACACCGGATAATTGTTTGTTTTTTTGACGTGTATCAAATTTGTATCACAAGCCCATTTTGAGAGAAATCTTGAAGTGGGCTTTTCTTTGTGTTCGACCATCTTCCGCTAATAAAAGAAAACCGCAACTCCTCATAAAATGAGGAATTGCGGCTTGTATTTAAGTTTCTATGATACGAAATCAATGATTACTCGATGATTGTAGCAACACGTCCTGATCCTACAGTACGTCCACCTTCACGGATAGCGAATGTAAGACCCTGCTCCATAGCGATAGGATGGATCAGCTCGATAGTCATTTCTACGTTATCACCAGGCATGCACATTTCTGTACCAGCAGGAAGGTTGCAGACACCTGTTACGTCAGTTGTTCTGAAGTAGAACTGAGGTCTGTAGTTGTTGAAGAAAGGTGTATGACGTCCACCTTCATCCTTGGTAAGAACGTAAACCTGAGCGGTAAATTTCTTATGGCATGTTACTGTGCCGGGCTTTGCAAGAACCTGTCCTCTTTCGATATCTGTTCTCTGAACACCACGAAGCAGAGCACCGATGTTATCACCAGCCTGAGCCTCATCAAGGAGCTTACGGAACATTTCGATACCAGTTACAACAGTCTTACGTGTCTCTTCCTTAATACCAACGATTTCAACTTCCTCGTTAAGGTGAAGAGTACCACGCTCTACTCTACCAGTAGCAACGGTACCACGACCTGTGATTGTGAATACGTCCTCAACAGGCATAAGGAAAGGCTTGTCTGTTGCTCTTTCAGGATCAGGAATATAAGAATCAACTGTATCCATAAGTTCCATGATCTTGTCGCCCCACTCGCCGTTGGGATCTTCAAGAGCCTTAAGAGCGGAACCCTTAATGATAGGGCATCCTTCGAATCCGTACTCTTCAAGCTGCTCTGTAACTTCCATCTCAACCAGCTCGATCAGCTCAGGATCGTCAACCATATCACACTTGTTAAGGAATACGATGATGTAAGGTACACCTACCTGACGGGACAGAAGGATGTGCTCCTTTGTCTGAGCCATAACACCATCAGTAGCAGCTACAACAAGGATAGCACCATCCATCTGAGCAGCACCTGTGATCATGTTCTTAACGTAGTCAGCATGGCCAGGGCAGTCAACGTGTGCATAGTGTCTCTTAGCTGTAGAATACTCAACGTGAGCAGTAGAAATGGTAATACCTCTTTCTCTCTCTTCGGGAGCCTTATCGATGTTCTCGAAATCTGTAGCTTCGTTACCAGGAACTCTTGCAGCAAGAACCTTTGTGATTGCTGCTGTCAGAGTTGTTTTACCATGGTCTACGTGACCGATGGTACCAATATTACAATGGGGTTTGGTTCTGTCAAAATGCGCTTTAGCCATTTCTAAAAATCCTCCTTAATAAAATTAAATTGTTTACTCGTTTTACTATAAATCAGCTATCTTTGATTATATTAAAGATGTCCGATATTTTCAAGTTTTTCTTTATTTAATTACTTTGTTTTTGCAGCAAGTACCTTTTCCTGAACGTTCTTCGGAACGGGCTCGTACTTTTCGAAGAACATGGAGTAGTTACCACGGCCCTGTGTCTTGGAACGAAGGTCTGTGGAATAACCGAACATTTCGGAAAGCGGAACGAATGCACGAACCATCTTGCCTCCTCCGATATCATCCATACCTTCTACACGTCCACGACGTGAGTTCAGGTCACCAATTACATCTCCCATATATTCTTCAGGCATTGTAACCTCTACCTTCATGATAGGCTCAAGAAGTACAGGTGATGCCTTTGCCATAGCGTCCTTGAATGCCATGGATCCGGCAATGTGGAATGCCATTTCTGAAGAGTCGACTTCATGGTAGGATCCGTCATATACAGTAGCGTGAACGCCAAGTACAGGGAATCCTCCAAGAATACCAGCCTGAGCTGCTTCCTGGATACCTTCACCAACTGCAGGGATGTATTCCTTCGGAATAGCACCACCGACTACAGTGGATTCGAATAACAGGGTAGGCGGATCGTTGATCAGGATGTTTGCCTTAGGATCAAACTCGAACTTCTCGCAGTTTGCTTCCAGGGGCTCGAACTTAACTTTACAGTGACCGTACTGTCCACGACCACCGGACTGCTTAGCGTACTTGGAATCAACATCCACAGCCTTGGTAAAGGTTTCCTTGTATGCAACCTGAGGTGCACCAACGTTAGCTTCTACCTTGAACTCACGAAGGAGTCTGTCTACGATGATTTCCAGATGCAGCTCGCCCATACCAGCGATAATGGTCTGACCGGTTTCCTGATCAGTATGAGCTCTGAAAGTAGGATCTTCTTCAGCAAGCTTTGCAAGAGCTTCACCCATCTTGCCCTGTCCTGCCTTTGTCTTGGGCTCGATAGCAAGCTCAATAACGGGTTCAGGGAATTCCATGGATTCCAGAATAACAGGATGCTGTTCATCACAGATTGTATCACCTGTTGTAGTAAACTTGAAGCCTACTGCAGCAGCGATATCACCGGAGTAAACCTTATCCAGCTCTGCTCTCTTGTTTGCGTGCATCTGAAGGATACGTCCTACACGCTCTTTCTTATCTTTTGTAGCATTCAGTACATAAGAACCGGAGTTCATTGTACCGGAATAAACTCTGAAGAATGCAAGCTTTCCAACGAAAGGATCGGCCATGATCTTGAACGCAAGCGCTGAGAATGGCTCCTCGTCAGAAGAATGTCTTACAACTTCGTTGCCGTCCAGGTCAGTTCCCTTAATAGGAGGGATATCTGTAGGAGCAGGCATGTACTCAAGAATTGCATCAAGGAGCTTCTGTACACCCTTGTTTCTGTATGCAGAACCGCAGCAGACGGGAACAGCTGTACACTCACAGGTTGCTTTTCTTAATACTTTCTTCATTTCCTCTACAGAAGGTTCTTCACCTTCCAGATACATCATCATCAGATCGTCATCTAATTCGCAGATCTTCTCGATGAGTTCGGAACGATATAATTCAGCATCATCCTTCATGTCGTCCGGGATATCAGTAATGGTAATATCTTCACCCTTATCGTCATTGTAGATATATGCCTTCATTTCAAAAAGATCAATGATTCCCTTGAATTCATCTTCCTTACCAATGGGTAACTGAAGAACGATTGCATTCTTGCCAAGTCTTGTCTTGATCTGTTCTACGGCTCCGTAGAAGTTGGCACCTAAAATGTCCATCTTGTTGATGAAAGCCATTCTCGGAACATTATAGGTATCAGCCTGACGCCATACGTTTTCTGACTGAGGCTCTACACCACCCTTTGCACAGAAGACACCAACAGCACCATCCAGTACACGAAGTGAACGCTCTACTTCTACAGTAAAGTCTACGTGTCCAGGGGTATCAATGATATTGATACGATGCTCCAGTGCACCCGGCTTAGGCTTGCAGTTCTCTTCCAAAGTCCAGTGGCATGTTGTAGCGGCTGATGTGATAGTAATACCTCTTTCCTGCTCCTGTTCCATCCAGTCCATGGTAGCAGTACCTTCGTGAGTATCACCAATCTTGTAGTTGACACCGGTGTAGTACAGAATACGCTCTGTCAGAGTAGTCTTACCAGCATCGATGTGAGCCATAATACCAATGTTTCTGGTTCGCTCTAATGGATATTCTCTTTCAGCCAAAGGTTTTTCCTCCTTATATTAGTCCGGGCAAAAGGCAAGGCTTAGAAACGATAATGTGAAAATGCCTTGTTTGCTTCTGCCATTTTGTGCATGTCTTCTTTTCTCTTAACTGCAGCACCTGTATTGTTTGCAGCATCAAGAATTTCATTTGCAAGTCTGTCTACCATGGTCTTTTCGCCTCTCTTACGAGAAAACATTGTTAACCAACGGAGACCAAGTGCCTGACGTCTGTCAGGTCTAACTTCGATAGGCACCTGATAGGTAGCACCACCGATACGTCTTGCTTTACATTCCAGAACAGGCATGATGTTGTTCATAGCCTCTTCGAAAACTTCAAGAGCCGGCTTACCGGATTTCTCTTCTACTGTAGCAAATGCGCCGTATACAATCTTCTGTGCTACGCCTCTCTTACCATCTAACATGATGTTGTTGATCAGCTTGGTAACAACCTTATTGTTGTATAAAGGATCTGCTAACACATCTCTTTTCTGAATATGTCCTTTACGTGGCACGGTTCTTCCCTCCTTATTAAATAATAAATCATCGGTACTCACAGTGTGTCGTTCTAATTTAATACACATATTGTGTTCGTGCGGGTAAGTCTGTTCTATACTAACAGAATTCCAACACTATAATTAGTTCTGTTTGTGGGTCCAATCTGTTCCAAAAACTTATTTAGCTGCCTTAGGTCTCTTGGCACCATATTTGGAACGGGCCTGCTTTCTGTTTGCAACTCCCGCAGTATCCAGTGTACCTCTGATTACGTGATATCTGGTACCGGGTAAGTCCTTTACTCTACCACCTCTGATCAGAACAACGCTGTGTTCCTGCAGATTGTGTCCTTCACCGGGAATGTAGCTTGTTACTTCGATTCCATTGGAAAGACGAACTCTGGCAATCTTTCTCAGAGCTGAGTTAGGCTTCTTAGGGGTTGCAGTCTTAACAGCAGTACAAACACCTCTCTTCTGAGGAGCAGAAGTATCGGTTGCTTTCTTATGAAGGGAGTTCCATCCTTTCTGTAAAGCAGGAGCCGTTGACTTCTTAACTGATGTCTGACGTCCTTTTCTGACTAACTGGTTAAATGTTGGCATTCTGTTTCACCTCCTGTATATAAGATCAAAAAGTTTCTGTGCACACAAAAAGTATATGCCTTTTGCCGCACACTAGATTAGTATAATTGCTTCCTTTTTCCTTGTCAATATCTTTCCCTGTAAAAAATCGCTAAAATTAAGGCAAAAACTCCGTCTATACCATTATCAGTATACACGGAGTTTTCCTGTCATAAACATATGCTGACAAATATTCTGTCAGAAAATGGATTTTACTCTTCTTCTTTTTTCCTTGCCAGCTTTGTGCAGGATACGACTGCTGCCGCTCCTGCTATTGCCATAGCTCCTGCCCATGCGAATACTTCTGTACTGTCCCCTGTCTTCTGGCTTCTTCTCTTGCCAAGTACTGCCTGGTCTGTCCCCCTCTTCACACCAAGAACTGCCGGTTCCTCATCCTGTGCTGCTCTTCTTGCACCGAGAACTGCCGGTGCATCCGCCGGAACTGCTGCAAGCGGCACTGACTGATCCTCGATGGTCACGGTGGTTCCAGTGGTTCCACCATCACCACCGGTTGGAGCCGTGGACGGTGTTGTACTGGGTGCTGTTGAAGGAGCTTCACTCGGTGATGTTGTCGGTTCTTCCTTACTGTCCTCGTATTTATACATCAGCCCATCAATATGATATCCATCATTTTCATACTTAAAGGTATATCCAATAAAATACGTACTGCCTGTTGTCAGTTCGTCCAGGCTTGTAAAGTAATTTCCTGACAGCTTTCCATCCGTTCCAACTTCCCAGTAAATCACATCCATTTTTGATCCAGTGGAGATTCCTTTTCCTCTTGGCTTGGAATCATAATCCTCCTGATACATCAGATTTACATAATCCCTGTAAATAGTATAAGGTACCTTTACAGAACTGGTTCCCTTGGATACACATACAAAGTCACTGGTAGGTCTGGAAATTACTTTATCATTGGAGGTATCATAATTTTTCAGGTTTTCAGTCAATGGTGTTTTCTTTCCATTTTCATCAGCTGCTGCCTGTGCATAAGCTCTTGTATACTGGCCGGTGATCAGGGAATCTGCCCATTTCTTGAAGTTCTCTGCTGCATTTTTCGCTGCTACTGCTTCCTTTAAAGACTCCTCTGTATCCTTTACCTTCTGCTCTGCTTTCTGGATCTGTTCAAACAGTCTCTGCAGCTCCAGCGTAGTAGGTGTCTTCACATTTTTCGCTGCAGCCTTCACCGCATCCAGTTTTGCCTTCGCATCATTGTAAGTATCCTCAGCTGCAGTAATCGTATCCTGTGCTGTACTGATCACATTTTCCGCCGCCTGTGCCGCATTCTTTGATGCCTCTGCTGTTTTTGCAATATCCTCTGCTGCTTTTGCAGAGGCTTCTGCACTGTTCTTCGCATCCTGCGCATTGATTGCAGCAAGCTGCTTTTCATATTCTGCCATATTTTCACGGTATGCCTTTATGATGGCATCCATAGCAGCCTCTCTCTGCGCCGTGCTGACAGCCCACTGGGTGATTCCAAGATAATTAAAGATCTCCTGTACTTTGGATGCATTATACTCATTATCCATCCACCTTCTGGTATCTTTGGCATCGTCATAAATATCTGCGTACTCTTTTATTGTCTCCCAAAATTTCCAGCTTGCCTTTGCCTCATCATATTTGTCAAAGGTAGTATTGGCCCAGGCATTTAATTCCTTATCATACTCTACCTGATTGATTCCATCAGAGCTGTCAGAAAGCGCTTTCTTCACATCATCAATAGCTTCTAATTTTTCACCCGCCTCTTTTTTCTCCTTCATAGCTTCTTCAGCTGCTGTATTTGTCTTATCTACAGATCCGGTACCTTCTTCATTTGTAAGCAGTTTTTTCGCATCCTCTGCTGCCTTCTCTGCTGCCTTTGCAGCCTTCACTGCATCCTTTGCGGTTTCCTGTGCGGTATCTGCAGTAGTTTTAGCATTCTGAATTTCTTTTTCAAGTGCTGTGATATCCGCATTTTCGATTTCTTCTTTTCCCGCATTTACCGCATTTCTGTCGGCTACCTGCTTCTGGATCTCTGCCTGAAGCACAGCATCAGTAATGCCCGCTTTGGCAAAGCTGTCTGCATCATAGGTATAAGTAACACCTTTTTCACCATAAAGCGGAAGTCCGTACATCATCGCATAGGAATTATATTTTACTTTGGCATCTGCCACATTCTGGTTTGCCTGATCGACTGCTGCCTGCGCATCATCTGCTGCTTTAGCTGCATCAGCCGCTGCCTGATCGACCTCGCCTACCAGTTCCTTCACTGTTTTTTCTCCATCTGCAGTTGATACCTTATCATCTGCTGCTCCACCCTTAAGAGCCTCCTCCAGCTTAGCCTGTGCTTCCTTCTGTGCCTCCTTGGCTGCCTTCGCCTGCTCCTCAACATACTTGTCTAATTCTGTATCTGAAGCACCATTCTCCCCCTTTACAGAAGTAAGTCCCTCTGCAGTAACACTGTCTGCTGCAGACTGATTGTTTTCGAAGGTCTTATTATAATCTTCTGCGATTTTGCTGATATCATCCTTCTTTGCCTCTGCCTCCGCTGCTGTCTTTGCTGCCGTACCAGCCGCAGCCTCTGCTGATGCAGCCGCATCCTCCGCTGCTTTCACAGCACCGGTAGACTCCGTTTCACCTGTCCCCTTTGCTCCGGCAGCTTCAACCTTTTTCTCCACCTCAAGACCATCTATCGTTTTCTGCAGGTTTTCCACTGTTTTTGCTGCATCTTCCGCAGCATTTTTTGCCTCATCCGCCTTCGCTAAAGCAGCTTCTGCAGCAGGATCCTCTGAGGTTTCCTTATCATTGAATCTCTCTGCTGTAGAGTCCACGCGTTCCTTTTCCAGCTCACAGTCATCCACACGGTTATCTACCGCATAAACAGTCATGGTTGCCATGCTGCTAAGACCAGCAGAAAAGGAAAGCATCAGTACCATTGCCCAGGTAATCGCTCTCTTTACCACTTTATTTCCCATATTTCGTCTTCTCATTGAATTCTCCTTTTCTCTTTTACACAACAGATCCCGTCAATCCACTTTACTTTTTCTATATATAAAGACGTATTTTTCTGCTGCAACAGCTCACATCAGGGCAAAATTTTTTCGTTTTTTTCGCTTTTCTGTTATTATTATTTTTGATCCTTTCAAAAGTCTGCTGTTTTTGCAAAAGCTGTTGCCTCTGCAGTGTTTCTTCTTATATAATATGATCAAAGACAGCTACTAATCATAATATTGGAGGAACTTCCTTTATGCAAAAGGATAATTCTATCTACCGTTTAAAAAGAGCCAAGCTGATCCAGCTGACCCTGACAATCGGCATAGATCTGGTTTTCTTTATTATATTTATGCAGAGGAGCTTCCAGGCAGCATTATCTGATTCTCCTGCCCTTGCCTGCTTTTGCGCTGCTGTATGGGTATCAGTAGTCAGCTTTCTCATTTTCCTTCTATGGGATCTGACTTTGCTCCGCTCTCTTTCAGCAGAATCAAGGGAACTGAACCGGCTCGTCTATCTGGACGACCTGACCAGCATCCCTAACAGACATTGTCTGGATAAATTCCTTGCTGACCATATTGCTCCTGGCTCGCTCCCTTCACTTGGCTGCTGTATGCTGCGTATTTCCAATCTGGATAGGATCAACACCTCCCTGGGGCGCAGCAGTGGAGATGCTGCTTTACAGGATTTTTCTGAAATTCTGGAAAAGGTGGGAAAACCCTATGGTTTTGTTGGCAGAAATAATGGAAATGAATTTGTACTTGTAATGGAAAATGCTTCTCAGGAAAAAACTGAACAGTTCCTTGCTGATTTTGGAAAAGAAATTACTTCCTATAACAGTCACAAAACTCCAATCCAGTTTTCTTCCTGCTATACCTTAAACCAGGAATGTAATTTTACGGATCTTGGACAATTATTTGCCCATACCTCCAATAAGCTCCACCACTGATTTTAATTTCTTTTTATGAAAGATAATTATGGCGAATTACAATCACAGGCAGATTGCCATGCTTGTCAGCCTCTTTGTAGAAGAAAATGACAGTAATGCATTTGCCCAGCTTTATGGACTTACTTACAACAAAATATATAATTATGCCTGCTACTATCTGAAAGACACGTATCTTGCCCAGGATGCTCTCCAGGAGATCTACATTCAGGTCATGAAAAAGCTGCCGGACCTGAAAGAGCCGGAGCTGTTCATTTCATGGCTTAATACGATCGCTTTTCATGTATGCTATGATATTGCCATCCGTAAGAGCAAGGTAGAATTTTCTTCCAGTGAGCTGTTTGAGCTTCTGAATTTTGCTGATAGCCAGAACACTCCGGAAGAGTTCTGTACCAAAAATGCCGTACGTTCACTGCTCAAACAGGCTATCGACAGTCTGTCCCTCATGGAACAGCAGATCATTGTACTTCGCTATTTCAACGACCTGACCATGGAGGAAATCTCCAAAGCCTGCAGCGTCAGCCTCAGCAGCATCAAACGCCATCACCATACTGCTTTAAAGCAGATGAAAAAATATCTGGAAGAAAGAGAATAATCCTATGAAAAAGCCAAAACTGAGTATTGAAAAAGCAGATACTACCCTGCAGAATGTTTTTTCCGCCTGCAAGATGACGCCAAATACAATCCCGTTCCCCCGGATCGTCAGTCAGCAGAAATCCGACTTCATCTATTTTAAATCTACGATCTACATCAGCTTCTTTGTACTGCTGCTCACCCTGCTGATGCCTTTTTTTGTACTGTTCCGCTAAATTACAACACGTTTACAGCAGGCATATTCCAAAAACAAGTATCAGAAACGCACACCACCAGGCGCACAAAAAAAGCCCCACCGGCATTTTGCCGGCAGAGCCTCTTTTTATTTCTTATTCTTCTGCCTTTACGGTTTCTTCTGCCTCTGCAGTGTCTTCCGTTGTATCCTCAGCTGTTTCATCAATGCTGATTTCTTCCTCCGGATCAATGTCATCACCAAAATCGATCAGATCATCTCCTCCGATGGTTCCATCAAGCTTATCATCTGTGCTGAGTTTGATGTTGCGGTAACGCTTCATACCTGTACCTGCAGGAATCAGCTTACCGATAATAACATTTTCCTTCAGACCGATCAGCGGATCAACCTTACCCTTGATCGCAGCTTCTGTCAGAACCTTGGTGGTCTCCTGGAAGGATGCTGCTGACAGGAAGGAGTTCGTAGCCAGTGCTGCCTTGGTGATACCAAGCATTACCTGCTTTCCTTCTGCAGGCTCCTTACCTTCTGCGATGAGCTGTTCGTTCATATCTTCATAATCCAGAACATCTACCAGTGTTCCAGGCAGGAAATCTGTATCTCCGTTGTTTTCGATTCTGACCTTCTTCAGCATCTGACGTACAATGACTTCGATATGCTTGTCACTGATATCAACACCCTGCAGACGGTATACTCTCTGAACTTCACGGATCATATAATCCTGTACGGCACGAATCCCCTTGATCTTTAACAGATCGTGAGGGTTAACACTACCTTCAGTCAGTTCATCACCGGCTTCAAGCACTGCACCGTCCAGAACCTTGATTCTGGATCCGTAAGGGATCAGATAAGCCTTGGTCTCACCTGTCTCATGATTGGTGATAATAACCTCACGCTTCTTCTTGGTATCCTTAATGGCTGCCACACCGCCAAACTCAGCGATGATCGCAAGTCCCTTGGGCTTCCTGGCTTCAAAAAGCTCCTCTACACGGGGAAGACCCTGTGTGATATCATCACCGGCAACACCACCGGTATGGAAGGTTCTCATGGTCAGCTGTGTACCGGGCTCACCGATAGACTGTGCTGCAATGATACCAACTGCTTCACCAACCTGTACTGCCTCACCGGTAGCCATGTTCGCGCCATAGCACTTTGCACAGATACCAATATGGGAACGGCAGGTAAGGATCGTACGGATCTTTACGCTTTCTACCGGGTTGCCATCCTGATCTACGCCTACGCTTAAGATCCTGGCTGCACGGCTCGGTGTGATCATGTGGTTCTTCTTAACGATCACATTGCCGTCTTTATCTTTAATCTCCTCGCAGGAATATCTTCCTGTAATTCGATCCTTTAATCCTTCGATGGTTTCCTTACCATCCATAAATGCCCTTACTGTCATACCGGGAATATTCTCGGCACCTTCCATACAGTCAACCTCACGGATGATCAGATCCTGCGACACGTCAACCATACGTCTTGTCAGGTAACCGGAGTCAGCGGTACGAAGAGCAGTATCAGACAGACCCTTACGTGCACCATGTGCGGACATGAAGTATTCCAGTACGTCCAGACCTTCACGGAAGTTTGACTTAATCGGCAGTTCGATGGTTCTACCTGTTGTATCTGCCATCAGTCCACGCATACCTGCCAGCTGCTTGATCTGCTGATTGGAACCACGGGCACCGGAGTCAGCCATCATGAAGATATTGTTATATTTATCAAGTCCTGCAAGCAGAACGTCTGTCAGCTCCTTATCTGTTTCGTTCCATGTCTCAACTACGGCACGGTATCTTTCTTCTTCTGTGATCAGACCACGTCTGAAGTTCTGGGATATCTTATCAACAGTGGCCTGTGCCTCTGCCAGCATCTGGGGCTTTCTTTCAGGCACGGTCATATCGGAAATGGATACTGTCATGGCTGCTCTTGTGGAGTACTTGTATCCGGTAGCCTTGATCAGATCCAGCACCTCTGCGGTCTTGGATGCTCCGTGTGTATTGATGACCTTTTCAAGGATCTGCTTTAACTGCTTCTTACCTACATGGAAATCCACCTCAGGAAGCAGGAAGTTCTCTTCCTTGCTTCTGTCCACATAACCAAGATCCTGGGGAAGGATCTCATTGAACAGGAAACGTCCCAGTGTAGATTCTACAGTTCCAGTGATCACCTCACCGGCAGCATTAGTCTTGCTCACTCTTACCTTGATTCTGGAATGAAGGGTACAAGCCCCGTTCTCATAAGCCAGAATTGCTTCATTAACACTCTTGAAGAACTTGCCTTCACCGACTGCACCAGGTCTCTCCTGAGTCAGATAGTAGATACCAAGCACCATATCCTGTGAAGGAACGGCTACCGGACCACCATCAGACGGCTTTAACAGGTTGTTGGGAGACAGGAGCAGGAAACGGCATTCTGCCTGTGCCTCTACGGAAAGAGGAAGGTGTACAGCCATCTGGTCACCATCAAAGTCAGCGTTGAACGCTGTACATACAAGGGGATGAAGCTTGATTGCCTTACCTTCAACCAGAATCGGCTCAAATGCCTGAATACCAAGTCTGTGCAGTGTAGGAGCACGGTTCAGCATAACCGGATGTTCCTTGATGACCTCTTCCAACACATCCCATACCTGAGTATCCAGTCTCTCTACCAGTTTCTTTGCATTCTTAATATTCTGGGAAATGCCTCTTGATACCAGCTCCTTCATAACGAAGGGCTTGAATAATTCAATTGCCATTTCCTTCGGCAGACCACACTGATAGATCTTCAGTTCAGGTCCAACGACGATAACGGAACGTCCCGAATAGTCAACACGCTTACCAAGCAGGTTCTGACGGAAACGTCCGGACTTACCTTTCAGCATGTCAGACAGAGACTTCAGTGCTCTGTTACCAGGTCCTGTTACCGGTCTTCCTCTTCTTCCGTTATCGATCAGGGCATCTACAGCTTCCTGCAGCATTCTCTTCTCGTTACGGACGATGATATCCGGAGCACCAAGCTCAAGCAGTCTCTTCAGACGGTTGTTTCTGTTAATAATCCTTCTGTACAGATCATTCAGGTCGGAGGTTGCGAAACGTCCACCGTCAAGCTGTACCATGGGACGCAGATCCGGTGGAATAACCGGGATTGCATCCATGATCATCCAGGAGGGTTCGTTTCCGGACTCTCTGAAAGCTTCTACAACTTCCAGTCTCTTGATGATCCTTGCTCTCTTCTGTCCGGTAGAATCCTTCAGTCCGGACTTTAATTCCTCTGCCTCTGTCTCAAGGTCAATGGCCTGCAGAAGCTCCTTGATCGCCTCTGCACCCATTCCTACACGGAATTTACTGCCCCAGGTATCTCTTGCATCCTGATATTCCTTCTCGGAAAGAACCTGCTTATATTCAAGGTTTGTTTCCCCTGCATCCAGTACGATATAGGATGCAAAGTAAAGAACCTTCTCCAGTACCCTGGGGGACAGATCCAGGATCAGTCCCATACGGCTTGGGATTCCCTTGAAATACCAGATATGGGAAACCGGTGCGGCCAGTTCGATATGTCCCATACGCTCTCTGCGGACACTGGACTTCGTAACCTCTACACCACACCTGTCGCAGACAACGCCCTTATATCTGATCTTCTTATATTTACCACAATGACACTCCCAGTCCTTGCTGGGTCCGAAAATTCTTTCACAGTACAGACCATCCTTTTCAGGCTTTAAGGTTCTGTAGTTAATGGTTTCCGGCTTTGTTACCTCGCCTCTTGACCACTCTCTGATTTTCTCAGGTGATGCTAAACCAATCTTGATGGCATCGAATGTCATCGGCTGGTATCCTTCTTGCTTTGTTTCTGACATTTTGGCACTCCTTCCAGATAACTATTTATCCACAGTCTTATTCTTCATCGCCATCAAAAGATTCGTCCATGGCAAGATCGTCCTCGAAATCGCCATCAAACTCCTCGTCAGGTTCCTCGTCCTCTGCGTTTACAAGCTCACCGCTCTCTTCGTCAAATTCCTGCTGCTGATAACCCATTGAGGAAAGAGAACTCTTATCATAATCATAGTTCTTATTGTCCCCTTCGATCTCATAACGGTAATCGTTTTCGCCATAGTCGATGTTCTCAGTAATTTCTACCTCTGTATTGTCCTCGCGGAGTACTCTGACATCCAGACCCAGAGACTGCAGCTCCTTCAGAAGTACCTTGAAGGATTCCGGAATACCGGGAGCCGGGATATTGTCACCCTTGATAATTGCTTCATAAGTCTTTACACGTCCTACGACATCATCAGACTTCACTGTCAGGATTTCCTGAAGTGTATAGGATGCACCATATGCCTCCAGAGCCCAGACTTCCATTTCTCCGAAACGCTGTCCGCCGAACTGTGCCTTACCACCAAGAGGCTGCTGTGTAACCAGGGAGTAAGGACCGGTTGAACGTGCATGGATCTTATCATCTACCAGATGATGGAGTTTCAGGTAATGCATGTGGCCAATGGTAACCGGGCTGTCGAAGAACTCACCGGTACGTCCGTCACGGAGTCTTACCTTACCATCTCTGGAGATCGGAACGCCCTTCCAGAGTGCTCTGTGGTCTCTGTTATCTGACAGATACTGCAGTACCTCCGGAAGCAGTTCATCCTTATGCTTTGCTTCAAATTCTTCCCAGGATAAGTTGACATAGTCATTTGCCAGATCCAGGGTATCCATAATATCTATTTCGTTTGCACCGTCAAAGACAGGCGTTGCCACATTAAAGCCAAGTGCCTTGGCTGCCAATGACAGATGGATCTCCAGCACCTGTCCGATATTCATACGGGAAGGCACACCCAGAGGATTCAGTACGATATCCAGCGGACGGCCATTAGGCAGGTAAGGCATATCTTCTACTGGAAGTACACGGGAAACAACACCCTTGTTACCATGACGTCCGGCCATCTTATCACCAACAGAAATCTTTCTCTTCTGCGCAATATAAATGCGTACAGCCTGATTTACACCAGGAGACAGCTCATCGCCGTTCTCTCTTGTAAAGATCTTGGCATCCACAACAATACCATATTCACCATGAGGTACCTTTAAAGAGGTATCTCTTACTTCTCTTGCCTTCTCACCGAAGATCGCACGGAGCAGTCTCTCTTCAGCTGTCAGCTCAGTCTCTCCCTTTGGAGTTACCTTACCAACCAGAATATCACCGGCACGAACCTCAGCACCGATACGGATGATACCTCTTTCATCCAGATCCTTCAGTGCATCATCACCAACACCGGGAACATCTCTTGTGATCTCTTCAGGTCCCAGCTTGGTATCACGTGCTTCTGCTTCATATTCTTCAATATGGACTGATGTATATACATCATCCTGTACCAGTCTTTCACTTAACAGAACCGCATCCTCGTAGTTATAGCCTTCCCAGGTCATGAAACCGATCAGAGGGTTCTTACCAAGAGCAAGCTCACCCATGGAAGTGGAAGGACCGTCTGCGATCACCTGGCCTGCTGCCACACGGTTGCCCTTGAATACGATAGGCTTCTGATTATAGCAGTTGGACTGGTTGCTTCTGGAGAACTTGGTCAGATGGTACTCTACCTTTTCTCCATCATCACAGGTCATCCTGATCAGATTAGAGGATACATAATCTATCACACCAGGCTTCTTTGCCACCACACAGACACCTGAGTCAACAGCTGCCTTGGGCTCCATACCGGTTCCCACAACAGGAGCTTCGGTAGTCAGAAGTGGTACGGCCTGTCTCTGCATGTTGGATCCCATCAGTGCACGGTTCGCATCATCGTTCTCCAGGAAGGGGATCAGGGCTGTTGCCACTGAGAATACCATCTTGGGAGATACGTCCATATAATCAAACATGGTCTTCGGATACTCGGAAGTTTCCTCCCTGTAACGGCCGGATACTGTATTCTTTACGAAATGACCCTCTTCATCCAGAAGCTCATTCGCCTGTGCCACATGATAATTATCCTCTTCATCCGCTGTCATGTACTCTACTTCATTGGTGACTCTCGGATTCATCGGATCACTCTTATCAATCTTACGGTAAGGAGCCTCCACGAAACCATATTCATTAATTCTTGCATAGGATGCAAGTGAGTTGATCAGACCAATGTTAGGACCTTCAGGTGTTTCGATAGGACACATTCTTCCATAATGGGAATAGTGAACATCTCGAACCTCGAATCCGGCACGGTCTCTGGACAGACCACCAGGACCAAGGGCTGATAAACGTCTCTTGTGGGTCAGCTCACCAAGAGGGTTGTTCTGATCCATGAACTGTGACAGCTGGGAAGATCCGAAGAACTCCTTAACGGCTGCCTGTACCGGCTTGATGTTGATAAGTACCTGAGGAGAAACCTCCTCAGCATCATGGGTTGTCATTCTTTCACGGACAACTCTTTCCATTCTGGAAAGACCGATCCTGTACTGGTTCTGAAGCAGCTCACCTACGGCTCTGATACGTCTGTTGCCAAGGTGGTCGATATCATCATCATTACCAATACCGTATTCCAGATGGATATTATAGTTAATGGAAGCAAGAATATCTTCCTTTGTAATATGCTTGGGAATCAGCTCATGCACATTTCTCTTAATGGCATCTGCCAGTGCTTCCGGATCCTCTCCGAACTCTTCAATGATCTGTGCAAGAACAGGATAATATACATGCTCTGTGATACCAAGCTCCTTCGGGTCACATTCAACAAAGCTTGTAATATCTACCATCATATTGGAAAGAATCTTTACGTTCTTCTCCTCTGTCTGGATAAATACATAAGGAACTGCCGCATTCTGGATCCTGTCAGCCAGTTCTCTGTCAACCTTGGTTCCTGCCTGTGCAAGTACCTCTCCGGTAAAAGGATCCACAACATCCTCTGCCAGGATATGGTTTCTGATCCTGTTTCTGAATGCCAGTTTCTTATTGAATTTGTAGCGTCCAACCTTGGCAAGGTCATATCTTCTGGGGTCGAAGAACATGGCATTGATCAGGCTTTCTGCGCTTTCAACACTTAAGGGTTCACCGGGACGGATCTTTTTGTATAACTCTAAAAGACCATCCTGATAATTTTCAGAAACGTCTTTGGAAAAGCTTGCTTCGATCTTGGGTTCATCACCAAACAGCTCTCTGATCTCGTCATTGGTTCCTACACCAAGTGCTCTGATCAGAACAGTGATCGGCACCTTTCTCGTACGGTCAACACGTACATAGAAAATATCGTTGGAATCTGTTTCATATTCCAGCCACGCGCCTCTGTTCGGAATTACAGTTGCGGAGAAGAGCCTCTTACCGATCTTATCATGACCGATACCATAGTAAATACCAGGTGATCTTACGAGCTGGCTGACGATAACTCGTTCTGCACCGTTAATCACAAAAGTACCTGTCTCTGTCATGATCGGAAGATCACCCATGAAGATCTCATGTTCACTGATTTCTTCCTTCTCCTTATTGTAAAGACGGACCTTTACCTTAAGGGGAGCTGCATAGGTCGCATCCCTTTCCTTGCACTTCTCGATAGAATACTTTACGTCATCCTCACACAGCTCGAAGTCAACAAATTCAAGGCTTAAATGGCCACTGTAATCCTCGATGGGAGAGATATCCTCAAACACTTCCTTGAGGCCTTCATCCAGAAACCATTTATAGGAGTCTTTCTGGACTTCTATCAGGTTCGGCATCTCCAAAACTTCTTCCTGTCGTGAGTAACTCATACGCATGTTCTTGCCTGTGGCAATAGGACGTATTCTGTTCTTTTCCATTGACATTCACCCCGTTCTTTATGATTTATGAAGCTTTCAGCCAAGCAGCCCATTAAAAAAGACCGTTTGACGCTTTCAAATATGCATACCACACCACAATAGTGCACTATCCATACTAACACAACATGAAAAGCCAGTCAATCATTTTTTGACTGCAGCTGCTAATTTTTTACCAGAGGGACTTCAAAAGCCCCAGTCACAGATGTGACCGGGGCTTTATCATTCTCATATGACGTATGACAATTACTTAAGAGTAACCTTAGCGCCTTCAGCTTCCAGCTTAGCCTTGATATCGTCAGCTTCTTCCTTGGAAGCGCCTTCCTTAAGAACCTTGGGAGCAGAATCAACAAGATCCTTAGCTTCCTTCAGTCCAAGACCGGTAGCTTCACGAACAACCTTGATAACCTTAACCTTGTTAGGACCAACTTCTGTCAGCTCTACGTCGAACTCTGTCTTCTCTTCTGCTGCTGCAGCGCCATCACCAGCTGCTGCTGCAACTACAACGCCTGCTGCTGCAGAAACGCCGAACTCTTCTTCACATGCTTTAACTAAATCATTTAACTCAAGTACAGTTAACTCTTTGATAGCATCAATAATTTCCTGTGTGGATAACTTTGCCATTTTATTTTCCTCCATTTTCATTTTCATAGGCTCCCACCTGGTGGGAATGTTTGATTATCTTGTATTATTCTGCAGGTGTCTCTGCAGGTGCTTCTGCTTCAGCAGGAGCGGCTTCCTCTGCGGGTGCTTCAGCAGCAGGTGCTTCGCATGCGGATGCTCCGCCTTTTTCTGCTAACTGGTTCATAACACGTGCAAAGTTTGTGATAGGAGACTGAATGCTTCCAAGCAGCTTGGACAGCAGCTCTTCTCTTGAAGGAATCTTAGCGATCTCGCCGATTCCATTGGCATCATATGCGATGCCTTCAACAACACCACCCTTAACCTCAAGCTTCGGAGCTTCCTTAGCAAACTTGCAGAGAATTCTTGCAGGTGCTGTTGCATCTGTTGTGGAGATTGCAACTGCGCTGGGTCCCTCAAGATAAGGAGCCAGTGCCTCGAAATCTGTTCCCTTGAACGCAAAGTTCATCATGGTGTTCTTGTAAACCTTGTAGGTAACTCCTGCCTCACGAAGCTGCTTACGAAGCTGTGTGTCCTGTTCTACAGTAAGTCCACGATAGTCAACAAGAACAACAGACTGGGCATCTTTAATGTGAGCAGAAATTTCTTCTACAACGGGCTGTTTTAACTCAACCTTAGCCATTTCTTTACCTCCTTTTAGATTTTCTGCCGAAAGGAGTTTCTACTTTGTAAAAAAAATCCTTCCGAAGTCCGGAAGGATAGAATCTACTTGAAATAAACTCATTTCCTCGGTAGGCGCTCCGCTTACACCGCATCCGGTACCTACTGTCTTCGGCATGGTCATATCGACCTTTGAAATAATAGCATACCGGTTATACCACTGTCAACTGTTTTTACCCTATTTTTAACTTTATACTTCACTCCTGCCTGCTTATGCTTCCGTCACTTCCTATAAAAACACCCGTTGACAGACTATTCATATAAGAAATCACCCGCTGTCCTTCTTCTCCCTCCGCAAGGGAGGTATAGCATCCACTCTGCACTGCGGGGATAAAGGTCATACTTTCAATCCTGCTATCTGTCAGTGTCACCTTCAGCAGACAGGTATCCAGTGTTTTAGAATTGAACCAGAAATTTCCAAGGCTGTAAAACACCGGTGTTTCCCCAAAGTACTGGATCCCCTGCAGGCAGTGGGGATGATCTCCGATGATCAGATCGGCACCGGCCTGTGCGATCTTTGGTGCCTGATCAAGCTGTGCCCAGTCCGCTTCTGCCACGTTCTCCGTCCCCCAGTGGATATAAACCACAAGAAAATCACAGTTTTTTCTGGTCTCCTCTGTGACAGCAAGGAGCTTTTCCGGGTTCCAGCACCTAAATACACCAGCCGCCCCCTCTGTGGCCCCCTTCGTATCCGGATTATCCAGTCTCTCGATCTGCGTAGCAGAAAGAAAGCCGATCTTCATTCCACCACTGATAAAATAAACCGGTGCTGCCGCTTCTTCGAGATTTCTGCCTGCTCCTGCATAAGGAATCCCGTCCTGCTGCAGCGTATCCAGTGTATCCAGAAGCCCGGTTTCCCCGAAATCGTAGCAATGGTTATTGGCAAGTGACACCAGATCCACGCCAAGGTCATCCAGATAATGCACGGTATCCGTATCCGCCCGGAAGGTATAGGTCTTTCCTTCTGTAGGCGTCCCCCTGTTTGTATAAGGAAATTCATTGTTGATCATCATTATATCAGCAGCCCTCATCTCAGAGATCAGGGTCTCAGAAATTCCATCCTCTATGGCACCGCCCCGGCTCTTCAACTTTGCCATCACTGCATATTCGTCATCAAAAAGAATGTCCCCTGCAAAGCAGAGAGTTACCCTGCCATCCTCGCTGCTCTTCTTCTCATAGATCCGGTTGGCAGCCATATATTCCGGATCCCGCAGAATATCTGCATATGGCTCTTTCTCTTCCTCTGCTGCAGCCTGCTTCTCGGGGATCATCTCCCAAAGACTGTGAAGCGGTGTTCCCGCTTCTGCATTATCCTTTCCTTCCAGATCATCCTGCCGGCTGTTTTCATCTGCATCAGTGTTCCATGCCTGCTGCGCTCCTCTTTTTCCTGTCTGGAGTGACAGGAAAAGAAGCCCCGAAAGTCCCACCAGGAGAATTCCTCCCAAGGTCAGGAAAAAGATCAGAACCGGAGATATCTTTTTTTTCTTTGTCATAACTTTTTTCTTTGAAACCATCATATTATGAGTATACCATAAAACATACTGCAGATGCAAAAAGAGCCGCAGAAACAAATCTGCGGCTCTCATTATTCTTCATCCGGTTAGATTAGAATTTTGCTACGCTTACCTTTACACCAGGTCCCATGGTAGATGTAAGAGTGATGCTCTTTAAATACTGTCCCTTCAGTGCTGAAGGTCTTGCCTTTACAATAGCATCCATCAGTGCATTGAAGTTCTCCTGAAGCTTCTCTTCGCTGAAGGAAGCCTTTCCGATCGGAACATGAATGATATTAGCCTTGTCAAGCCTGTACTCAATCTTACCAGCTTTAATATCATTAACGGCCTTAGTAACATCCATAGTTACTGTACCAGCCTTCGGGTTAGGCATCAGACCCTTAGGTCCAAGAACCTTACCAAGACGTCCTACAACGCCCATCATATCAGGTGTAGCTACTACTACGTCGAAGTCAAGCCATCCATCATTCTGGATCCTGGGGATCAGCTCATCTCCTCCAACATAATCTGCACCAGCTGCTTCTGCTTCATTTACCTTGTCACCCTTGGCAAATACCAGAACCTTAACAGTCTTACCAGTTCCGTTAGGCAGTACAACTGCACCACGGATCTGCTGCTCAGCATGACGTCCATCACAGCCTGTTCTGATATGAACTTCAATGGTCTCATCAAACTTAGCTACTGCTGTCTTCTTAGCTAATGCAACTGCATCTGCAGGTTCGTAAGCAACTGCACGGTCTACCTGCTTTGCGGCCTCGGTATATTTCTTTCCATGTTTCATTATTTAATCCTCCTATGGTTCAAACGACGCTTAAGTCTCCCACTTGCCATTAATTTGTTATTAGTCTTCTACTGTAATACCCATACTTCTTGCAGTACCAGCGATCATGCTCATAGCAGCCTCTACGCTTGCTGCATTCAGGTCAGGCATCTTCATCTCAGCGATTTCCTGAAGCTTAGCCTTGGAAATTGTTGCTACCTTTGTCTTATTGGGTGTACCAGAACCAGACTTAATGTTGCAGGCCTTCTTTAAAAGAACTGCAGCCGGGGGAGTTTTCGTAATAAAACTGAAACTTCTGTCTGCGTATACAGTAATAACAACAGGGATAATCACATCACCCTTGTCAGCGGTTCTTGCGTTGAACTGCTTTGTGAATTCAACGATATTAACTCCGTGCTGTCCAAGTGCAGGACCAACCGGGGGAGCTGGTGTAGCTTTACCAGCAGGGATCTGTAACTTAATGTATCCTTCTACTTTCTTTGCCATTGTGGCACCTCCTATAATAATGCAATAAATGCATTGTGGTATGGCGCATTCCTCCCGTGCAGCTTCTGCTGCAGCCTGAAGTTCTGCTCCCACTGTCTGCGGGTAAACGCAGACCTTACTTTGTTCCTATATTTAATAAGAAGTTTCTTGTGGAATACTTCCTAAAAAATATCAATCCTATGACATTTTTCTCACTTCTGCAAAACCAATCTCTACAGGAGTCTCCCTGCCGAACAGTTCCACATTGATGGTCGCTGTCTGTTTGCCAAAGTCCATACGCTGAACAATGCCAACCGTATCCTTCCAGACACCGGCTACAACAGCAATGGTATCTCCCTCTGCGAAATCAACAGATACATTCTCTGTCTTGATACCAAGGGGCTTCATCTCTGCCTCTGTCAACGGAACAGGCTTACTTCCGGGGCCTACGAACCCGGTAACACCTCGGGTATTCCGTACCACATACCAGGTGTCGTCATTCATGATCATGTTGATCAGGACATAGCCGGGAAACAGCTTCTTCTGGACTGTCTTCCTGGCACCATTCTTCATCTCAACAACATCCTCCATGGGTACACGGACTTCCAGGATCTCTTCTTCCAGATGTCTGTTCTCGATGGTTTTCTCGATATTGGCTTTGACTTTATTTTCATACCCTGAATAGGTATGTACTACATACCAGTTTGCTTCTGCCATATTATCCCACCCTCACTTTACAGACTTGTCAGGAAATCCACTCCGTACTGCATCAGGAAATCCAGCACGGCGATAATTGCACCAAGTACGATAGAAATGCAGACAACAGCAACAGACTGCTTCAGCACTTCGTTCCTGTCAGGCCATACGATCTTCTTGTACTCTGCCTTCAAGCCTTTAAAGAAGCTGGGTTTATTCGCTTTTTCTTTCTTAGCGGAATCTGCCATCTCTACTCCTTTCTTACGCAAAGCTGCATTTTCATGCAATCAGATTATTTGGTTTCCTTGTGTAATGTGTGAGTTTTGCAGAATCTGCAATACTTCTTAGTCTCCATCCTGTCCGGATGTGCTTTCTTATCTTTTGTAGTATTGTAGTTACGCTGTTTGCACTCTGTACAAGCTAAAGTAATCTTAGTACGCATTGTAATTCCTCCAATCTTTTACCGGATTTTGAGCATAAAAAAAAGACCTAAATCTCATCTCGCCCGATAACTATAACATATCTGTCCTGCCCCGTCAACTCATTTCCCAATGTTTTTCTTAATTTTTTGCGTATTTTTACGCCTCCTGTGCTTGAATTTATACCTCTCCCATGCTAAGATAGTAACATAACAGTGAGTTATTATGCCCTTAGTTTAATTATCAGGGAAAGGATTCCCTTACAGAATGATAGTCATGGAAGAAAGGAGGGGCAGTTATGGCTTATAGTGCAGCTCTGAATACGATCTATAATCATTATCTTTCGGCCTATGCACCAAAGGGCACGACCCGTTATGATGCTCATAAACGAAGTGAACTGAAAAGCATCTATAATACCATCCTCAAGCTGAATAAAGAATCCCCCCTTTACCTTCCGGAAACAAATGACGAATCAATCCAGTTTGCTGTCAGCCTGAAGGAGAACGCAAGGCAGCTTCGGAACACCATTGCTTCCCTTGGCGGACTTGACCGCACAGATCTGCTGAATAAAAAAACAGCCTATTCCAGTAATCCGGATCTTGTGGAGACCTCTTTTATTGGAGATGCCTCGGAGAAAGAAGTTCCATCCTTCCAGATCTCTGTAGAAAATCTGGCTACCGGTCAGATCAATATAGGAAGCTTTCTTCCTTCAGCAAGTCTTGCAGATCTGCCAGAGGATTCCTATTCCTTTGATGTCCTGGTCAATGATCTGAACTATGAGTTTCAATACAACATCCGTCAGGGGGAAACCAACAGGGATGTACAGGAACGTCTTGCCAGGCTGATCTCCGGTGCAGACATTGGTCTTAAGGCAGATGTACTGATTGAAGGCCAGAACAGCGCCCTGCGTCTTACAGGTGTCTCTACCGGCCTTAAAGACGGACAGGATTTCCACTTTGTCATTTCCGATGACAGTACCAGTAAAAAAGCCGGCAGTGTGGCATACTTTGGTTTAAATACGGTAGCAGTTTCCCCTTCCAATGCCAAATTTACCCTGAACGGAGAACCGCGGGAAGCATCCTCCAACCATTTTACAATCGAGAAGCTGTATGAAGTTACTCTGCACGCAGCAAGCACTTCGCCCGAGGATACTGCTGAGCTTAGTCTGAAAACAGATGTAGAATCCCTGACTGAGAATATTTCCAATCTGATCGATGGTTATAATTCTTTCCTTGCCTCTGTCAGCAATTATGATGTGGATTATCACAAGAGCCGCCGGCTTCTTCGTGAAATGAATCATCTGTCCTCCCAGTATGCGCAGTCTTTTTCCGAGCTTGGCATCTCAAGGCAGGAGGATGGTTCTCTTAGTCTCGACAAAAACACATTCACACAGACTGCCCTTTCCGAAAAAGGCTTCCACGGTTATGACACTCTTAAGGATTTTACGGATTCTATCCTTAAAAAAATAAATGATGTCTCCCTGAATCCCATGCAATACGTGGAGAAGACCATCGTGGCCTACAAGAATCCCGGGCACAACTTCCCGGCTCCCTATGCAGCCAGTGCCTACAGCGGCATGATGTTCAATTACTACTGTTAAAAAACCTCACTTCCCAGTCCATACCGGTAAGTGAGGTTTTTTAACTCTTACTGTTCCTTATACTTATCAAGCTGTGAATAGTCTTCCATCATTTCAAGGATCTTCTTACGTCCCTTCTTGTTCAGAAGCACATAATACTGCATAACTCTGTTTTCAAGAATCCTCTCTCCCAATGACTCTCCCTTTTCAAGAGAAGAAAAGTCAACCGGATTCAGACTCAGCTTGTCGCACATACGGATCACCGTTCCATATGCCATGCCCTCAATTCCTCTGTCAAGGGCAGTCACAAGAGTACTGTAAGGAATTCCCATTTCAAGGGCAAACTGTCTGACACTCTTGTATTGCTTTAAAATTTCGGCCTTTAAAATTTCTGCTTTGGTCATTTTCAAACCTCCATTAGCGTTTCCTGTTTATAATTCATATATCTTTGTTCTTCATGCAAGTATATCACATTCTCGATATTTCGTCACTGATAAAATACTTAATTTTTTATAAACTGTTACCAAAGTACCGAAAAATCCGGTTAAAAGCCCCATAATGCAAGAAGGAACAGGCAAAGCCTATTCCTTCTGTTTTATTTATTGTGTATTTGGCTCATATTTATTTTTTCTGATCCATGAACTGCGGTGGTATTACATTGTTGCCACTCATGTTCTTATAATATCCATATGCTGTCCGGGAAGCCTTCCTTCCCTTCTGGAGCTCTCTCCGTTCTCTTATAAAGTAATCCTCCACCAGCTTTTTATTTCTGGTCTCCTGGGCTTTAATGGAAACTCCTTTTTCTGTCACCTCGGAAATCAATCCCTGAATCCTTCTGATCTGATCCTTATAAGCATCCTTATTTGTAAGCAGCTGCTCCCGGATTCTTTCATACAGTGCTTCAAAGCCTTCATCCAGCTCTGTCAGCTTCTGTATCAAAACATCCTTCTGTTCCATATTGGTGTCCAGTTCTTCCATGGATACTGTGTCCTTTTTCAGAAGTTCTTCCTGATGTTTATTGTAGGCTGTGATCTCCTCCAGTACGTCAAGCTTCTTATGCAGACTGTCTTCCAGTATTCCCAGGTAATTATCGATCATACTCTTCCTTTCTCTCTATTAACCCGCATAACTTCCTTCCAGTTATCCCGGATGGCATGCAGGTGATCACGGATCTCTTCAAGGATCTCCACATCCTTCTTTACATTTGCCTCTACAAGTCTCTGATCCAGATAGACATACATCCTTTCAAAATCCTGTGCTACCGGATACTTCATATCCAATGTCTTCCGGAGATAATCGATAATATTCTCTACCTTGACAATATTAGTATGTGCCTTTGCTATATCCTTACGCTCTACAGCATCGATCGCCACATTACAGAATTTGATCGCTCCCTCATAGAGCATCAGTGTCAGCTCTGCCGGTGACGCTGTCAGCACCTTGCTATTGTTATACTGGGCATACGCATTTGGTAACGCCATGTCATGAGCCTCCTAATAATCCTGTTACTGCGCTGGAATTTGACTGCATCTTGGCCAGTGCGGTTTCCATCTTGCTGAATTTGGAGTACCATTTATCCTCATAATCCTGAAGCTTCTTCTCCAGCTCCTTGATCTTGCTTGTGTAATCCTCGTAATCCGACTTCATTTTCTTGTCATCATAGAAATTACCAAAGGTTCTGTAGCCGTCTACTGACTTGGAAAGGTCTGTCATCTTGCCATACAGCTTCTGGGACAGTGACGTAAAGAAGGAAATAACCGTGTCCGGATCATTGGAGATCATGGTCTTCAGCTTGTCAGCATTGCCAGCGGTACTGGCATCATCTGAATCTCCATCGATATGATAAGCATGCTTCTCATTCTCAGCTGCTGTAAAATAGCCGAGGGTATCGATGCCAAAATCACTCAGATACATGGTCTTGCCGCCAACCTCAACGCCGCCTGACATGATCTGCTGCAGAGCAGAATTTACTGTGGAAAGATTGTCATCTCTCCGGAGCAGGGCATCCTTGATCTTCTTTTCATATTTCTCAACCTCAGAATCGGACAAGGACTCCTTCTCATCATCCGTCAGCGGCTCATAGCCCTTGGCGGAATCTGCATTGTACAGCTTATCCATTTCGTTGATCACACTGTTATATTCCTTCAGGAAATTCTTGACCATGTCATAGATACCATCAGTATCCTGCTCTGTGGTCACAGTAACTGTCTCTCCCGGTGCTGTTGCAGAAAGTGCAGTAAAGGTCAGCCCGTTGATCTCAAATACATTGGTGCTGTCGGTAAATTTGGCACCATTCAGATAAATCTCCGCATCCTGTCCCTTGGTATAATGCGCTGCAGCCTCATCATCACTTTTACCGGTAGACTCTGCACTCGCATCATAGGAGATGCCAAGCATCTTAAGTGCCTTCTGTCCGCTTGCATCACCACTTGTGATACTGAAGTTACCATCCTCACCTGATGTTTTAGCGCTGACAAAGAACCTCTTCTGTCCGGCATCGTAGCTGGCATTTAAACCCGCTTCCTTCATAGTATTCAGCACCGTTGAAATACTGGTATTCTTATCAATATTAAGTGTTTTCTGCTTGTCTCCGGCTCCAACTGTAATCGTACCGGAAAAATCATCTCCCAGTGTTGCATCCAGGTCTCCAAGAGTCGTAAGCGCCGTTACCTCCTTACTACTCTGAATCTTACCACCTGTCAGGTAAGCAGTTTTGGCAAGTCTGGAAACTTCCAGGGTCTGCACTCCATTCACAGCACCTTCACCTGTGATCACACTGACTGCGCTGCTGTTGGAAACCTTGGTCGTTTTTTTGCTGTATGCATCAGAAAAACGCATATTTGCGATATATTTGGACTGAAGATTCTTCAGCTTGGTATTCAGATCCTTCCAGGCATCCTGCTTCCACTCAAGCTTGGTCTGTGCTTTTTTCTGTGTATCTACTTTTGTCCGTTTGGCACTGACCAGCTCCTGAATGATGCTTTCCGTATCCATACCGGAAAACATACCGGTCATTCTCATTGACATATCATATCCTCCTATCTCTTCTCATCCACTAAAATTCCAGCAAGCTCCCATACCTTGGCGATCATGTCAAGAGTCTTTTCGGGAGGAAGCTCCCTGATCACTTCCTTGGTATCCTTATCTATGATCTTGATGGTCACTCTGTTTGTTTCCTCATGGAATCCGAAGATTGCCTCTGAATGCGGCATACTCTTATTCAGCTGCTCTACCGCCTTCTTCAACTGTTCATTACTGGGCTGCTGATTCTGGGAGCCATTCTGTCCGCTCTGGCTGTCCTGCCTCTCTGTCTCCCCTACCCTGGTTCCCGCTGCAATATCACCGCTTACAGCCTTCCCCTGTGTAGTAGTAACCTCCGTGTCCTCTACAACTGTCTTCTGTACAGGCTTCGCCTGTCTGGTCGTCTGTGCCTGATAGCTGACGGCACTGTTTAATGCTTCAATTGCCATGATAATCACCTCCGTGTGATAGTAAACAATTCCATTTAAACTGATTTCTTCTGTTATCTTTTATTTATATCGGAATAAATATCAAAAAAATTAAGAGTCAGCCAAGCAGATTTTGCAGTGCAGAAAGCCCTTCCATACTGACAGCCTCCTGATTTGCCTCCTGGATCTGCACATAGACCTCTTTCCGGTAAACCGGCACTTCCTTCGGTGCACTGATGCCAAGCTTTACCTGTTCTCCCTTGATCTCCAGTACAGTAATTTCAATATTATTGTTGACGATCAATGCCTCGTTCTTTTTTCTGGATAAAGCTAACATCTATTCACCTGCTTTCTTTCCCGCATTCAGGATATCATAAATAGGGTATTTGACTGCATAAGCTTCGCCTTCCACAATCACCTGGCACGCTTTCTTTTCTGCCGCATTAATAATGATCGGTCCTCGTAAGTTAACGCTCATCTTCGTCAGATCCGATGGAACTGTTACCGTAACGAGCACCAGAATCTCTTCCGGATCCAGCTTTCCGATCTGGGAAAGCAGTTCATCTTCTATTTCCGGATTGTAGTCAGGCTTTACGATCAGCGGATCCATGACCGGCATGGCAAAAGCAGCTTCCTGCATGGACTGCAGCCAGTGAATGGAGCCAGTTCCCTTGTCTTCATCATGGATCAGGGCAAATTCCGTCATATCAGGGAAACCGATAATCCCTGCCGGAAAATGGATCACCTTATCGTCATCAATCGTTACTTCTCCAAATACCTTCGTTTTGATCTTCATCGCTGCTCCTATCTGTACTCTCCGGTACGTTTTAAATATAATTCATCAGTGATGTCTGTAATATCTTTCCTGTTGCCATCAGTGCTGCTTCGTATGTCAGTTTGGAACTGGTGAGTTCCACGGTCACTTCCGCAATATCTGCATCCTCATTTTCAGACTGCAGAGTCTTAAACGTAGTCTTCTGATCCATCAGTCTGTCGCTGATCAGGGCAAGTCTGCTGCTTCTCGTACCATTATCTGTAACTGCAATATTGGTGTCATCCAGATATCCCTGCATGCTGGTAATGGAATTTTCAAATTTTGTATGAATGTTTTCTCTGGCGTAATTGTAAGCCTTGGTTGCCGCATCAAGCTGCTTCTCTACCTTTTCATAGTCGGCAGTCCCCTCTGTCAGTTCCTTCTTCAGCCTGCTCAGATCCGTCATGGTCGCATTGATCTCCTGCAGGGAAGAAAGTGCTCTCTCAAGATCCTCGATATCTCTATTAAGGCCATGGGAAAAGGCTTCGTTTGCCATGGTATTGACACGTATCGTCTGGTTATATCCCACATCATACTCTATCACCTGATCGTTCACATCTGCCTCAAAATTAAACTTGGTCTTTGTACCATCTGCCTTCGTAACAGTGCTTCTGAAATAATGCTCAGGTCTTAAATCACCCTTTTCCCATTCGCTCTTTGTATAATTAATGGAAATCTCGGTATCATCCTTCACCGCTTTGCTCAGGGTTTCATAGGCCTTATCACTGAATAACAGCTCTCCCGTCTCCGGAATGTAGGCCATGGCTACATTTCCTGCCTCATTTGCTGCTGTAATCTGCTGATAGCCTGCTTCTGCCGATGCCGCTGTCTGAATAGCTGCAGATTTAATACCCTGAATATCCTTAAAAACTTCATTCCCACCTGCATCAACCGTAGCAGTTCCGATCGTAATACGGGCTGCACTGTCCAGCTTGTCATAGGAAAGGCGTATCCTGTGGATGGTGCTGTTTGTTACATCCTGCTCTGTTACCTTATTATATTTGGCATCGTTGTAATTGCTTTTCGTCAGCCCGGCAAGCGTACTCATATTTGTATAACTGGTGGTATCAAAATCCTTCAGCTTCACCGGCTCTGTCATATTGTAGGAATCGCCCTTTGCCGCATCCTCCTCTGTAAAGGTCAGCGTGGTATTGGTACGGTAGCCTGTAAATACATATCTGCCTGCAAAGTCTACATTGCCTGTAGAATAATACTCATTCCGGAGTGTCTTCATTTCCTGCAGAAGGATATTCAGGTCTTCCACCCTCTTTTCCTTATTGGCTGCCTTGCCCGCCTTCTTGACCAGATCTGTCAGAACCTCGGCATTCGTGCTGAGCGCGCCCTCTGTAATAGACAGCCAGCTGTCTGCATCCGGTGCATTTTTTTCATAGTACTGTGTCAGTTCGGATACACTGGTACGAAGCCGCAGTGCACGGATCGCTGTCACCGGATCGTCCGATGGTCTTGTCAGCTTCTTGGTCGTAGACATCTGTGTACTGAGCTTATCCTGTAAGATCTTATTGTTATTGATATTGTACAGGGAATTATTTTCCATGATCCTGTTTGTCATTCTCATAACTATGTTCTCCTCTTTATGGCCTGGCTTTATACGCCGGTTTCCAGAATCAGTCTGTCATAAATTTCCGTCAGTGTCTGGATCATCTTGGATGCCAGTGTAAAGGAATTCTGATATTTTACAAGGCTGACCGCCTCTTCGTCCTTATCCACTCCGGATATCGAACTTCTCTGGTTCTCAATCGTATTTTCCAGTCCCTCATAAGTCTTTTCAAAGGTATTGGCATTGCTTGCATTCAGTGCCACATCCGACAGGATCATCTCCAGCATCTGACTGGCTGAACCATTCCGGAACTGATATTTCTCCTTGCTCGTCAGAAGCTCGATCATTTCCTTGATCTGTCCGCATTCCTCCACACCCTGAAATTCATCATTCGAGATCCATGATCTGGTGCCCAGAAGCCCTGCATCATTTAGAAGCTCTTCATTTATAGTAAAGTTTCCTGCCGTCAGCTCATACAGACCGTTGTCCTTAGCTGCATCAAGGTCAGCCTCTGTATACTGTCCTCCCGTTGCCTTATTTCCTGTAAAAAGGATGCATCCCTTACCGTCATAAGCGTTCACACCACCGGTAAAAATATTATTTACCTTCTCAGAAAAGCCCCTGATCCATGTGTTCATCTGTGCCATATAATAGGGAATCCCCTGATATTTAATGGATTCTGAGGTCTTCGCTTCCTTACCGGCTGCCTGTGCTGTAGGAAGACCGGTATCGGGACTCGCCTTCAGGGTAAAGGTGTAAGTGCCATCATTATTGTATACCCATGATGTATAATCATAGATCGTATTTGCGATATTGATATGACCACCCGTGTCAGAAAGCGTACAGGTCTTCATATCCTTCAGGTCATTGGCTGTTACCTCGATCGTAACCTTAGTGCCGACATCCGTTACAGACTTTACCTTACCTTCAAAGTTGGTGCCGTTATTTCCATCCCGGAGCTCTACAAGTCCCTTCAGCCTGCCCTTCATGGCTGCATTGGTCAGATTGAACTCATTGCCATTTGACCAGTGGATCTCATACAATCCGTCTACATCCGTCTGGTTCACCTTCTCGGAGGTGGATCTTGCTGTATAGGAAAGGGTATTGTAATCATTGGCATCTACAAGTGGCTGTCCCCCTGCGATCTGCACAATGTAACGGGTTCCCCCCGTCTTTCTGTCCGGCTTATTCGGATCTGTGATGTCATATTCTGTAACATCCACATCCACGATCTTAGAAAGGTCATCAACAAGCTTTTCTCTCTGATCCCGGAGTTCATTGGCCTTTGCTCCGGAAAGCTCAATGACATTGATCTGCTTGTTTAAGGTGGCGATCTTCTCCGCAATAGAATTGATCTGATCCACATTCTGCTGGATCTCAAGGTTTACATCCTTCTGCAGCTCCTGCAGGTTTCCATACATGGTATTGAAATAATCTGTCAGTGCCTTGGCCGAGGAAATGAAGGTCTGCTTTGAATGATCGCTGCTGGCATTGGATACCACACTCTGCAGTGCCTGGCTCATCTTATCAAAGACACTTTTAAAGCCTGTACTTCCATTATCATTGAAATAATCCTCAATGGTCTTGCAGTAATAGGCCTTAGACTGATACTCTCCGTATTTGCAGTTGTTATCCCAGTACTTCACGTTGTAGAACTGGTCTCTCACACGTTCAATCGCAATCGTATCAACTCCGGCACCGGCGCAGCCATAGGTCGTAAAGGTGCGCAGTGCATTATTTGCTTCCTGTGATACCACCTGTCTGCTGTAGCCTTTGGTCTTGGCATTGGAAATATTATTTGCTGTTGTATTCAAAGCCGCATTGGAAGCTCTAAGTCCCGAGCCTGCGATCTGTAATCCAAAAAACTGTGAAGGCATGCTGTCACCTCATCTCTGATTATTTTGATTATCTGCCAAGCGTTGAGATCACGTGATCCAGCATCTCACTGATCACATTGATATAACGGCTGGCTGCATTATAAGCATTCTGGAACATGATCATATTGCTGAGCTCCTCATCAGACGATACACCATGCACCTGATCTCTCGCTGCATATGTCTCATTTACCGTCTTCTGCTGGTTCTCACTGATCCCCTTCAGTACTGATCCTGTATTTTCCACCTGGGATACCAGATTATTATAATAATTGGCAAGATTTGTCTTCGTATGAACCTTTGGATTCAGCGTATGCACGGCCTCTGTAAACAACGTTTTCAACGCATCTGCTGTATCCTGATCCACCTTCTGATCCGGTCTGATAAATCCAAGTAAGGATGGGGACTGCTTGATCTCACCGTTAATGATGATATTATTTATGGTAAAGTAAGGATCCCCATTCTGATCCGTTTCATTTGCTACCAGATTAAAAATCTGATAAGGGTTTCCATTACCGTCTCTCATATAGGTACTGTCCGGATAACTGCCGGCCTTATCAGCTGCATTTTTGAAAATCTCATTGATCCCCGTTACAACCTTGTTTACAAGCTGATCCAGCTCTGCCTGTACATTCATCAGGATCGACTGGGATATGTTCTTTTCATAATGATCCGCATCCTTCAGGTCTTCGTAGGTTGCTCTGTGATCTCCCCTCGCAAACAGCATGGATTTCAGGGATCCGATATCTGTATTGGTATCTGTGGAGATCGTCTGCTGCATATCATAAACTTTGGCAGAGCTGATATCTATAGGATTCTTCGTGGTATCAGCCAGATTTTTCCAGTAGGGCGTGTAGAATCCTGTAACCTCATCCGCCAGAAGTGCGATCTCATTGATCGAATCTTCCTTTACAAAATCATTTCCTTCAAATTTCACCAGCACATTGCCGTCTACATCCTCATAGTAGCTGATATTCCCCTTGCCTGATAATTCATCAAGCAGCTGGTTTCTCTGGTCACGAAGGTCATTGGCATGCTCTCTACCGCCTGCCTCGATCTTCAGGATCGCCTGATTCAGCTCCACGATCCTTTTACCATATTCATTGATCGTATCTACTTCCTTTTTCAGGTTGCTGTTCAGATTGTCCTGATATTCCGCAAGTCCTTCATATACCGCCTTGCCCCTTGTGATAAATTCATTACATCTCTGGACAAATACTCCCTGATTTACAGAATTGGACGGATCCTTTGAAAGCTCCTGGACTGCTTTCCAGAGATTCTGGATCCCCTCGGAAAAGGTCTCTCCCTGCAGCTCCTGCAGAAGATCCTCCACCTCCTCTATAGCAGAAACAGAAGTGTCATAGAAAGCACTCCTTCCATTCTCCTGACGATAAGTTTTATCAAGGAAATAATCTCTGATCTGTTTAACCCGAGAATAATTAACACCAAGCCCTGTCTCCTGATAGGCATTGGCTGATGCTGTCTTAGATAAGATATTATAAGAACGGGTACCCTGCTGCACCTGCTGCCTGGTATACCCGGTAGTGTCAATATTGGACATATTATGCGCTGTGGTATTCAGTGCATTCTGACCGGTCTGTAATCCGGATACTCCGATGTATAAGCTTCCCATCAAACCCATTGTTATCACCTCATATAATTACAAATGCTGCCTTACTGTTTGGCATCAAAACCGCCAAAGTTCACGCCAAGCTGCTCACCGGTATTGTAAGCGCCTCTGTTATAATTGGCTCCTTCCGGTGCTGCATTTCTGGACTGCAGCATATTCATGTCAAATTCAATCATCTCAAGTGCGTTCTGTAAAAGGATCCTGTTCTGTTCATTCACCCTTTTCACTTCTTGCACGACAGCCCTTAATCTGTCATAGGTCTGTGCCAGCTTCTGCTGTTCAGAAGGTCTCTTCTCAAGCATGGCGATCAGATCCGTGAGCTTCAGTGTTTTAACATCCTTGTTAATTACATTGGCAATATCGGCATAGATTTCCTGGCGTTTATGATCCAGTTTATTCACTCTGCCTGCAATAGTCTGTTCTTCATCCGTGATTCTGGTAAGCTCTTCCAGATTGCCGGATACGATCACCGGCGTCTTCTTTCTGCATAATCCCAGCAGCGCTTCATATTCTCCGCTTTCCTGATCCAGTACATCTATCAGGTTTTCCATCAAACTTGCCACTGGGATTACCTCATTTCTTCATATTTGGAAAACAGCTTATCTGCAAAGCTTTCTGTGCTTACATGATAAGTTCCTGCCTCAATACTTGCTTTAAGAGGAGCAGTCACTTCTTCTCTGATATCCGAAGCAGCCCTTGCAGCTTCCTTCGCAATCTGCATATCCCTGCCCATGCTGGAAATCTGCAGCTGGTCAGTAGGGTGCACATTCTTCTTTTCCTGCGTCTTCGTTGTCCTGTTGGTGTTATAGATCTGCTGGATCTGTGAATAAGCTTCAATACGCATTCTGTTGTCCTCCTTCCATTATTATGATTTCATAATAGATATCGGATAAAACAGGAAAGACTTTAGTATATTTTCAAAAAAAGAGACCGGACACCTGCTCTGGCAGTCCGGTCTCTGATCATATTCTTCTGTTTAAATGTGCTCTCTTACTTAGATCTTGAACTTTGACATCGCAGCTTCCAGCTCTCTGGTCTGCATCTGCAGATTTTCAGCATCCTTTGTCAGACCCTTCAGGAATTCAACCTGTTCAGAAATGCTTGCTGTTACCTCTGTTGTTGCAGCGCTTGCACTCTCTGATGCCTGGGATACTGCCTGGATCTTCTTAAGAACATCATCCTTGTCTCCAACAAGCTCTGTCATGCCGCTTGTAATTCCCTGCAGATTAGATACCAGTGCCTGCACGGTATCATTGATCTCGTGGAATACGGAAACCGTTTCCTCCAGTGCTTTCATCTGATAATCCACATTCTTCTCTGTCTGTCCCGCAGACTCCGCTGCAGTTCTTGTAGCTTCTTCAATCGATGCCACAATTCCGGTGATCTCGCTGCCCGCTGTCATAGACTGGGCTGCCAGCTTGCCAATAGACTGGGCTACTACAGCAAAGCCTCTTCCGCTCTCTCCGGCTCTCGCTGCCTCAATGCTTGCATTCAGGGAAAGCAGATTCGTCTCCTCTGCAATATCACTGATCGTTTCAATGATCCTTGCGATCGCTGTACTCTGTTCGTTTACATTCTCAACATTGTCTACCAGCTCTCTGGTGATCTTGCCGGTAGCTGTTGCTGTCCTCTTCAACTCATCCACCATGGTAGTACCACGCTGGATACTTCCGATCGTGCTCTGCATCATACTGCCCATGGAGTCCACCGTTTCATTCATGTGGTTGATCTTATCGCCGAAGGCTGCCATCATCTGATAGCCATCCTCTGCATCCTGTGCCTGAGTAGCAACATCTGCTTCCACACTGCCAAGGGCACTGTTTACTTCTTCCATGGAAGACAGGATCTGTGAGGTCGTTTCTGCTACCTGCCCTGCGGAGGTATCTACCTCACCGCCAAACTTCTGAACCTGCCACAGCAGCTCCTTCACACCGCCAAGCATCTTGCCAATGCTCTTGGATACCAGCCCGAATTCATCTTTTCTCTTCTTGGTCGGAATCTGTACGAGCAGATCACCTTCACTTGCCACCTGCATGCACCTAGAGATGGTATTCAGTGTCTTACGGATATCACTGGAAAGTATGATACCGATCATGATTGCTACTACAGAAGCGATCAGCACGAATATAACCGTAGTGTTCCTGAGTCCTGCTGCCTCTTCCAGGATACTGGCCTCCGGGATCAGGGCACATACTATCATTTCAGTTTCTCCGACCGGTGCCGCCAGAAGCAGATATTTCCTGCCGCCTACATCCACATATTCAGATACGCTGTCCTTTCCTTCTGCAGGAGTAAGCTCCAGTCCCTGGTACAGCTCTGCATCTGTCACTTCTCCATTCTGGATATTGATCTCACGTCCGTCCGCAGTCACGATAGATGCACTGCTGCCCTTGCCAAAGTCCATCTTTCCAAGAACCTCTGCAACCGTATCCATCTTGATATCAATGGTAAGGAACCCCTTACCTGTCGTAAATCTCTTCACGAAGCTGAATGCATAATTATCTGTAGTGATACCGGTCGTCTCATCAATATAAGGGTGGGTTCCCATCCATATACTTTTTACTGTAGAATCTTCAAAAACAGCACCTTCCCTCTTCAGGAACTCATCATAAGCCCCATCCGGGAAAGCCACCTTGGTCGGTGAATCCTTCGTGGTAGAAGAAACCGGGCGTCCAAGCTGGGCAAACTCATGCACATTTGCCGTATACTTGGTCGATGAGGTCTGCTTCAGGATCAGATCCTTCATTTCATTATAAGAGGTTGCTTCCTTATTCTTGTCCTTGCTGCCGGCATTCATGCCGAAGTAATTTTTTACCTGATCCGAGGTAAGCAGCTCTGTCGTGCCGCTCTCTACCGTCTGTGTCAGCAGCTTCATATATTCTGCCACTGAAACCACAGTACTGCTGGCAGACTGCTCATACTTCTCCATCGTCGACTTGGACGCGGTCTCATAGGACACCACTCCAAGAACGATCATCATTACGATCGGAACCAGAAAGGCGCCAAGTAATTTAACAAAAATATTTTTCTTTTTCATATGTAACCCCCAGTGAAGCATATAACTTAATCGTTTTCGTTACATTTTATTATAATCCAAAAATACCCTTCTGTCTATGGATTATTTCCCTTCATAAGTAACAACTGCTTCAAAATCATAGCCCTTCAGCTTCCTGCGGCCCTCCAGCCCTGCAAGCTCCATCAGACATACGATCTTGACTACTTCTCCCCCAAGTCTCTCTACCAGCTTGATCGCAGCTTCGATCGTTCCGCCGGTTGCGATCAGGTCATCGATCAGGACAACCTTCTGTCCCGGTTTAATAGAATCCTTATGCATCTCGATCTCTGCAAACCCGTATTCAAGCGCATATTTCTCAGAAACTGTTTCACAGGGCAGCTTTCCCTTCTTGCGGACCGGGACAAATGCCTTCCCCATAGCATAGGCAACCGGTACTCCAAAGATAAAGCCCCTTGACTCTGTTCCTGCTACAACATCAAAATCCACGCCGTCCAGTATTTTGATCATGGAATCAATGGCAAGCTTCAGTCCCTCCGCATCCTGCAATACGCTTGTCACATCCCGAAACATGATACCGGGCTCCGGAAAATCAGGAATGCACCGGATATATTCTTCCATTTTCTTCACTTTTTCTTCCTCCCATCTGCTAGTATGACTATCATTTCTGCATATATTTCATTATACTCTGTGGTCATTTGAAAAGCAATGTTATTTCCGCAGGAGACCGTTTTCCAGTGCCACAGAAAGAGAGACCGTCTTCATCCCCGCCGGATCCGGAAAGGCGATCATGGCCTTGTCCCCTTCCCTTTTCAGGATGAGACCAAGCCCGAAGGTTTTATGCAGGACATACATACCTTCTTTATATTCTTCCATGTCATATGTGTATGCCTGCCGGCTCCCGCAGGATATTCCGATCCCTTTCCCCCTGCTCCCTGCTGCTGATGCCCTGGGCGCAAATATCTCCCTGGAAAAGGAGGATGTGCTTCCATCCTCAAAGGCAAAAATATAAAGCTCCTTTCTGGCACGGGTCATGGCTACATAAAAAAGGCGTCGTTCCTCCTCATACAGTTCCCTGTCCTTCTCTGCTTTTCTGCCGCTCCCGGTGCCCTTTTTCCCCTCAGGCGGCTTCTGCACAGAAGGCAGGATTCCCTCTGCCATATCCAGCAGAAATACCCTGTCATACTCAAGTCCTTTACTGGAATGAATGGTTGAAAGCAGAAGATGCGGTTTCTGCTTCGTCATGCTGCCGCCGGTGGAAATCAGCTCCTGCAGCTCCAGCAGTCTCCGTAAAAATGCCCTGCTGTCATTTTCCGCTTCTCCAAGGATCCGCAGGATCTCTGCCTTGCCACTGTCAAGTCCATGGCTTTCCATGTAATCCTGATAGCCCATGAAATGCAGGATCCGGTAGATTGCCCTGCCTGCTCCTTCTTTCTGCATACTGGCAAAATGTGTCTGCAGCGACCGGCACTGCTTTCTGACAAAGGGCGTTGCCTTCTCTCCCTCTGCCACCTCCTGCAGGAGCGTCCGCTTCAGGGAATTATTCTCTATGGCCTCCAGTGCCGCCGCCTTGCTGATCCCTGCTCCCATTTTGTAATAGATCCGAAGGAACACCTCCCCATCATAAGGGTTCTGGGCAAGCCGCAGAAAATCACAGATATCACCCACCACCGGATGGGAAAAGAAGGTCATGTCACTCCCCTTCATCCGGTATGGAATCCCCTCCCTCTCCAGAAGGTCAATGAGCGGCAGGGCACTTTCGTGATTCCGGTAAAGCACCGCCGATATCCCTTTTTTCTCCCTGGCCTGCTGAAGAAGGTACTCATACTGGGCTTTCCGGTTCCGCAGCGTGATCCGCTGCACCTTTCCTTCCATATCCTTCCATGGTGTCATGTGCTTTTCGTGCCGTGCCACATTTTTCTGGATAAAGCGGTCTGCCGCCTCTACAATCTGCTGTCCGCTCCGGTAATTGCTTTCCATCAGAAGCACAGACGCCCCCGGATGTACCGCTTCGAAATCCACCAGTGCCTCCGGATAGGCCGCCCGGAACCCGTAGATGCTTTGGTCTTCATCGCCCACCATGAAAAGATTGCCGCATTTTTCAGAAAGCAGCCGGATCATGTCATGCTGGATCTTCGAAGTATCCTGCGCTTCATCCACGCAGAAATAGCTGTAGCTTTCCTGAAAATGTGAGCGCACCTCCGGGAATTGCTGAAGAATCCGCAGTGCATATACCATCTGGTCGTCATAATCGATCAGTGACTTCTCCTTCAGCCCTTTCTGATATGCCTGATAAATCTCCGGAAGCTTCTGTACTGGTGTCTGATATTTTCGTATCTCTTCCTCTGTATAGCGCATATTTTTCACATAGGTTACCGCTGTCTGCAGCTCTCTGATGTCATTTTCTGTGGCAAAGCTGTTTCTTACCTCGAAAAAGGCACTTTTCAGAATAGCCACCGCTTCCTTGTCCGCTACGTCAAACGGTGTTTTGCCGGTCTTATATCCAAAATACTGCAGCACCCGTTGGGAAATCCCGTTGATCGTCCTAAACTCCAGCCGCCCGGCATGCTCTTCCCCAAACAGCTCGCAGAACCGCCGCTTCATATCTGCCGTAGCTGCTACCGTATAGGTCACCGTCAGGATCCTCTCCGGAGGGATCTCCTTACAATAGATCAGATACCCAATACGGGTCACAAGTACCGTAGTCTTACCACTTCCGGGCACAGCAAGCAGCAGTACCGCTCCCTCTGTGTGCAGTACCGCTGTCTCCTGCTGGTCATTCATCTGTAAGGAAAATCTTTCTTTAAATTCCTGGAAGGTCATGGAAGCCTCTTTATCTGTGTGGGTAAATGTCTGGTGGTTTCAGAATATCTGATATCATATTATAGGATACCAGGGTCAAAAGGTCTAAGCCCACATGAGCTTGCTCATAAGTGGGTGAAAGGCCTTAGGACCCGCCCCGATATGAGCATAAAAGTGGGATGATAATCCCACGATATGCGAATATTGGGTAGGATTGTGGGAGTGCGTAGCACGAAGCAATCCGTAGGTATCAAAGTCGGGGGCTTTTGACCCCGACATCATTATAGGAAAGTATAACTGATTCAGGGGGAAATGGCAAATTACCTGTTCCGTGCTCTCCTGCAGCAGAACAATAAGGTACTTACCGGCCTTATTGCCTCCCTGCTCCACCTTTCGCCATCAGAAATTTCTTCTGTGGAAATCACCAATCCCATTATCCTTGGCGAGTCCATTAACGACAAAACCTTTTTTCTGGATATCCGGGTAGACCTGAACCAGAATACCCTGATCAACCTGGAAATGCAGGTCATCAATGAACATAACTGGCCGGAACGCTCCTTAATCTATCTCTGCCGGGAGTTTGATCAACTTTCTGCAGGTCAGAGCTATGAATCGGTAAAACCTGCCATCCAGATCGGTCTTCTGAATTTCACTCTGTTTCCGGATCACCCGGAATTTTATGCCACCTATAAACTTCTGAATGTAAAAAATCATACCATTTATAGTGACAAGCTGCAGCTTTCTGTGTTAGACTTAACACAAATCCATTTAGCAACCGATGAGGATAAAGCCTGTCATATCGACTTCTGGGCTTCCCTCTTCAAAGCCAGAACCTGGGAGGAATTACATATGCTTTCTCAGAACAATGAATACTTAAAAGAAGCTTCCGAAACTGTCTACCATCTGACACAGGAGGAAAAAATCCGCCTGCAGTGCCAGGCCAGAGAAGATTACTATCGGCGAATGAAGGGCATTCAGGAGAAGTTCGAACAACTTAAGCAATACAAAGCGGAAATAAAACAATATGAAGCACAGAAAGTACAATATGAGGCTCAGAAAGTACAATATGAGGCTCAGAAAGTGCAATATGAGGCAGAAAAGAAGCAGTTTGAGGCACAGAAAGCTCAGTTCGCAGCAGAGAAAATTCAGTCAGACGCTGAAATTGCGGAACTGAAGCAGCAGATAGCAGCCCTAAAAAAAGAACTGGAGGCAAAAAGCAGGGAGTAACCCTGCTTTTTCACTATTATGCCGAAACTATCATATTGGTTTCAGAATGGTAATTTCATCTGTTCATAGGACTGTGACTGTTTTATATTATCAAGAAATGCAGCAAGGCCTGTCTCATCATGTAAAACGGTGCTTTTTCCGGTATTTTCCAGATATTGATTTCCGGATGACATCTGTAACAAGCTGTACGCATAGCAGGCCAGTCTTTTATATTGCCGCATGGCAAAATCTGCAGTATGCATTGTTCCACTGTTCTGTTCTGCTTCAATAACAATCACTCCCTGGCTGATTCCACTCTGCAAACGATCTCTTTCAACATATCTGTATTTCTGTACCGCCGTTTTTTCCGGATATTCGCTCAAAAGACAGCCACCTTTCTCCAGAATTTCCTCTGCCAGTTTCTGATTGGAAGCAGGCAAAATCCGATCCAGCCCGCAAGGAAGGAACACCACACATTTTCCGTTTACAGAAAGAGCCCCTTTCAATGCAAGTGTATCACAGCCCAGCGCCAGTCCATTTACAAGATTGAACCCTTCCTCTGCTATCTTTATTCCTGTCCGATATGCCAGTTTACTTCCCTGCTCCGAAAGTGTCCTGCTTCCTATCGCTGCAATGTTTTTATGCTGATTAATAATTTCTATATTGCCTTTATAATACAGAAGCGATGGCATTCCTTTTAAATTCCGTAGTTCATTGGGATATCTTTCATCATCTTCCCTGCATACTGCAATGTTATATTTCATCAGATTGCCTTTCCCAGTGCGAACATTTCCACTTCACGTGCACCATTTTGAAGTAATATTTCTTTACAGGCATATAAAGAATTTCCTGTAGTTGTCACATCATCCATAAGTAATACAATATCATTGTCAATATCCATATCAAGTACTGTACTGATAGACTTCATATGTGTTTCCATGCTTCTGTTTCCACCAGTTGCCAGTTTGTCTATACTCTTGTTTCTTCTCAAAAAGTATACCTTATTCTTTCTTCCATTACCAGCAAGCATTTCTCCCAATTTCCCAATTCCGCTTTCCTTTACTTCAGAATTACTTGATGGCACTACACAAATCGTAACACCTCTTCTTATTTCCGGATCCAGCAGCTGATAAAAATATTGAACAGCAGACATCTTTCCTTCCTTTAAATCCAGAATTTTCCCACTGTATACATCAAATAATGGATTTTTAATTTTCCGTTCTCTGTCCAGCCAATATTTATGATAATTACTGTATACCACAATATCTCCTGTCTGATTCCATGCTTCGTTCACAAATACCATACAAACTTCTCCTTCCGTGTCTACTTAAAATTTCCATTTTGCTTTCTCTTCTTTACAGCCAGACTTCTTCCAGGTAAAACAATAATCAAGGCATGGTTCATGCCAGACATCCTGTGCAGGGAAGCAAGAAAGGATCAGCAATGGAGATCGAGCTGACCGATTACTTTACAATCGGTGTAGATCTAGAAGCCTACTCCTCCATGGACGAGCTGGTTGATAAATGCGCCTATTATCTGGCTCATGATGAAGAGCGGAAACAAATCGTCAAAAATGGTTACGATAAGGTACCTGCCTGCCATGCCTATCCCCACAGGATCCGGGAAATGCTGAAAACACTGATACCTATCAGTTGAGATATACTTCATTTTAATGTATTGTGCAAAATGCAGTCAATATTATATATCGTATTTCGTCATGTATTTAAAAAAGACATCTGGCAAAATGCACAAACGTCTTAATGTCAGTATTTCTACCGGTTTACACAGGTACTAATGTAAAATCAAGTCCAAAACACACTTTATTTTCTACGTATTTCCCAGCTCTTCCCTCCTGCCAGGAATCGTATTTCTGCCCTTACCTCACGATCATGACTTTATTATAATACTCACTCTTATCACGCATGATCTCCAGTCTTCTGTGCAGCTCTTCAAAGAGCAGTCTGTATGTGATCTGCTTTTCGGGACTTAAGATTCCCGACTTTATGCTTCCCGGTGTGGCAATTTTTTACTTACACGATATAGAGTATGCTGATATACTGCATTCAACACAGAAGAACCGTTTTTCTATTTTTCTGCGTTTCCATTTATTTTTGAAAGCCGTCCGCTTTCTCATTTTATATTATTTAATTTTACTCATGTTCCAAGCGGAACATCCTTCCGGTCTTTCACCGGGTATTTTCACTCACTATTTTTCACACCATTCTAAGGAGGATCTTATTTTCATGTCTAACAATCAAAACAACATTCAGCTCCCGGAGCATGGCAAGCTCACCATCCCTATGGCCAACGATTATCTGTTCCGAGCTCTCCTGCAGTAGAACAACAAGGTACTTACTGACCTCATTGCCTCCCTGCTCCACCTATTTCCATCAGAAATCACTTCTATGGAAATCACGAATTCTATCGTGCTTGGTGAATCCACTAACGGGAAAACCTTTTTTCCAGTGCACCGAAAAATAAGTTCTGATACATTGACGCCGAATGATTGTTTCATATGCAAGGCGGAGGAACGAGGCGTAGCGGGGGCTACGTCGATTGACGACAACGCATCAGATGAAAAATCAGGCAAGTCAAGGTGTCAGTTATTTATTATTCGATGTACTGAATATCCGGGTAGTCCTTAACCAGAATACCCTGATCGATCCGGAAATACAGGTCATCAATGAACATAACCGGCCGGAACGCTCCTTAAGCTTCCGGGCTTCCCTCTTCAAAGCCAGAACCTGGGAGGAATTACGTATGCTTTCTCAGAACAATGAATACTTAAAAGAAGCTTCCGAAACTGTCTACCATCTGACACAGGAGGAAAAGGTACACCTGCAGTGCCAGGCCAGAGAAGATTACTATCGGCGAATGAAGGGCCTTCAGGAGAAGTTTGAACATTATAAGGCAGAGAAAATACAGTCAGACGATGAAATTACGGGTCTGAAGCAACAGATAGCAGCTCTGAAAAAGGAACTGGAAGCAAAAAGCAGGGAGTAACCCTGCTTTTTCTTTCGCTTCAAAAGAGAAAAGGCCGGAAAATCCGACCTCTTCTTCACAATTCGTCTTTGCAATTTTACTCTTACAGAAATTACTGTAATAAGGAAAGTACACCCTGATTAGCCTGATTAGACTGAGCCAGCATAGCCTGACCTGCCTGAGACAGGATATTGTTGTTGGAGTACTTAACCATCTCAGTAGCCATATCTGTATCACGGATAGCAGATTCAGCACTTGTGGTATTCTCAACTACGTTGTCGAGGTTGTTGATGGTATGCTCAAGTCTGTTCTGTACAGCACCAAGTGCGGAACGCTGGGTGGATACCTTCTGGATTGCTGCGGAAATGGTATCGATTGCAGCGGTAGCCTTGGTATCATCATCACCGGATACCTGAATGCCATTTACACCAAGTCCACGAGCGCTCATCATAGCGATATCAACATCAATCTTATTGTCCTCTGTAGAGTCAGCACCTACATGAAGGCTGAAGTTCAGAGACTTATTTAAATCTGCAAATGCTTCAAGAGAAATCGTATCTCCATCTACAGAAAGACTCTTTAAGTTTCCCTTTCCTGTTTCATTGTATGCATTCTTTACTGCTGCAAGGAATTCGTCTTCCGTTTCATATACACCACCAGTAGCCGTTTTTTTGGCTTCTCCAATCGCAAAATCATTTGTGAAGTTTTTACTTTTATCTGCATCTGCTGCAATATCATGGATATAGCCATATTTTTTACCACCAATTTCAATGGTATCTAACTTATAGCTACCCTTATTCTCAGCTGCATCGTCTCCTACATTGGTAGCAGTAGTTCCTCTTGTAATCGTCGCAGTACCTTTACCTGTTTTTGCATCAATAGCATTAATTGCTCCTTTTGCAGTATCATAAGTAAGCTCTGCTGCATTACCATTCTTACTAACACCCTTTAACAGGTAGCTCTCATTGAACTTGGTTGTGGTGGATACACGGTCAATTTCAGTTACAAGCTGATCGATCTCATTCTGGATATAGCTTCTATCATTCTCAGCCTGAGTTCCGTTAGCCGCCTTTACTGCCAACTCATTCATTCTCTGAAGCATGTCCTGAACTTCGTTCAGAGCGCCTTCTGCAGTCTGCACTGCACTGATACCATCCTGTGCGTTGGAAGAAGCCTGTGTCAGACCTCTGATCTGCTTTCTCATCTTCTCGCTGATAGACAGGCCTGCTGCATCATCTGCTGCACGGTTGATCTTGTAACCGGAAGATAACTTCTCAGTTGACTTAGCCTGTGTCTTTGTGGTTACGCCTAACATTCTGTTAGAGTTCATTGCTGTAAGATTGTGTTGTACTACCATAATATATTCCTCCTTGAATTTAAGGTCGCTTCCCTGCGACTCATTTTTGACTGTAATGACCTCTGACAGTCGTACGCACCGCCAAAAATCATCACCGTTAAGTTTCGTAAGCAATCATCTTGCTTTACTTGTTATGTATATCGGTGGAAGTCCAAAATACTTTATAGGTCTTTTGAAATTTTTAAATATTTCTTATTTTTCAAAGTAAATGCAACCTCTCACATATATTTTAGTTGCATTTACTTTAGGAAATCATAGCAGTTGCATTTACTATGAAAAATAAATAGCTATATTCCCCTCTGGCATGGTATCATTCTTTTGCTGTACCCCGGTGTAAAGGAGAGAGGTACCGCTATGAATAAAAATAAACATTTACTTTCTGACGAAAGAATAAGAATTGAAGAGCTCTTGAAAGAAGGTCGTTCCTTCAAGGCAATCGCTAATGAACTGGGTAAAAGTCCTACCACTGTTTCCAGGGAAATCCGTTCCCATACTATTACTAAAAATGTAGGTTCTCCCGGCTGTCCCTATAATAACTGTAAGCACAGATTTTCGTGTACTTCCAGCTTTCTCTGCAAAGAATGTGGTTTCAGACGTTTTCGCTCTCACTGTAACCAGTGTAAACTTTGTAATTCTGTATGTTCCCGGTATGTCCCTGATTCCTGCCGCCTGCTGGGGAAACCTCCCTATGTTTGTAATGGCTGTCCAAAACGTAACCGCTCCTGTACTTTACAGAAGCATCTCTATGATCCTGTTTCTGCGCAAAAGCAGTACGAAGAGAAACTGTCTGAAGCCAGATCAGGTATTTCCCTGACAGAAGATGATATTGCCCACCTGAACGGCATTGTTTCCCCTCTTTTGAAAAAGAAGCAGTCCCTGCATCATATTTGTGTTAACCATCCGGATTCGGTTATGGTGAGTGAAAGTACTATGTACCGTCTTATAGATTATGGCCTTTTTGATGCAAAAACACATTGATCTTCCAAGAAAAGTCCGTTATGCCCGCCGAAAGAGAAAGAAAGTATACAAAGTAGATAAGAGCTGCCGTCTTTGGCGTACCTATGCTGATTACCAGCTTTATATCCGGGAGCATCCTGATCTGCCGGTTACACAGATAGATTCTGTGGAAGGTCGTAAAGGTGGAAAGGTTCTTCTTACCATTCATTTCGTAAAAGCTGAATTCATGCTTGCTTATCTCAGAGACCACAATGATTCCCAATCTGTCATTGATGTGTTTGAACAGCTTTATTTTGAATTGCGTCCGGACAGATTTATGTCACTAATGCCAGTCCTTTTAGGTGACAATGGAAGCGAATTTTCCAATCCCAAAGCTTTGGAATCCGACAGGCAGGGAAACCACCGGACAAAGGTCTTTTATTGTGATGTATCTGCCCCACATCAGAAGGGCTCTGCTGAAAGGAACCATGAATTCATCCGCATGTTCATTCCCAAAGGAACTCCCATGGATGATTTCTCTCAGGATGATATTTCGGTAATGATGAATCACATTAATTCCTATGGCCGTTCCAGTTTAGGAGATAAGTCACCTTACGAAGTGATGGAATTTTTGTATGGTCCGGAAATTTTAAAACTCCTTGGATGTACCAGGATCTCTCCGGATGATGTAACCCTCAGTCCTTTCGTTTTCAAGAAAGAAGGTGAGCAAAAATGAGCCGCCCGCTTTTGCCTATAGAACGTATGGTCCTACATGACAGACTTCTGGAGTTTGAAACTTTAGTTCCCATGATAGTTTCTGAGAGAAGTGCCCTGCGACGCTGGGTAAAAGGTGGACACGATATCAATAGCAATCCATGGAATTTTTATGATGCTGATGGATGGGAAATGAGCTATCTGGAGGCTTTCAGAATGGATCTTGCAGAATATGAATTAAAAACTCTTTCTTATGCCGTATTTTTTAAATCATCTGTTTTTGAAGTATTTTTCACACAGAAAAATCCCTGTCCGACAAGCGGGCAGGGATTGACAAGACATTTTCTTTGACAAACCGGAATTCACTTTGTCATTTGGTCTTTTTATTTCATTTATTTTGTGCGTTTTATTAATCTCCTTGTTTTCCAACAGCACATGGTTCAAAGCAGCAGCCTCAAACCAGTGAATCCTGAATTTCTTTTACCAGTGCAGGGGCACATTCAGCAGCTTTACAGATATCATCTACAGAAAATCCCATTTGCAGAAGGTTTCGGACTACGGTTTTCGTCTTTTTTAAACTGCCCTCTCTTCTGCCTTCATTTCTGTTATCCTCCATCAATTCTTTCAATGCCTGGCACATGTTGTACTCCTCCTCTTCTCCATTTTCTGTTTTATACTTATCCTTTTTCTGAAGCATCACTGCATTGTCTGTCATGACTGCTATCGCTTCCCAGGTTTCTTTACTCAGATGAGTCCAAAACAACAGTATCAACCAGATAAATCCTGCATTTCTTTCACTAGTGCAGGGGCACATTCAGCAGCTTTACAGATATCATCTACAGAAAATCCCATTCGCAGAAGATTACGGACTACAATTTTCGTCTTTTCTAAATTGCCTTCGTTTCTTCCTTCTCTTCTGCCTTCATTTCTGCCTTCTCTTCTGCCCCTTCTTTCTCCCATGATTTCTCTCTCTTCCATCAATTCTTCCAACGCCTGGCACATGTTGTATTCCTCCTCTTTCCCGTTTTCTGTTTTATACTTATCCTTCTTCTGAAGCATTGCTGCATTGTCTGTCATGACTGCTATCGCTTCCCAGGTTTCTTTGCTCAGATGAGAATAAGCCTCATTTTTCATCAGCTCTGCCATCCTCTCTTTATCCTTCCGGCAGTTCATCGCACAAAACAGCTGCTTTAAGCCGGAATGGAACTCTTCAAACCCTTCCTGCTCGTTGATACAAAATAATGTCAGCGGATAATCCTTAAACAATGATCGAACTGATTCCTCTGGATCAAACTCCATCATATCCGACAGCTTCCTTGGTCCGTCCCATGGTTCCTCCCCACTGTAGAGGCAGATCGTATAAACCGGATGCAGCCTGTCTGATCTCAGGATCCCTGAAAGCTTCTCATCTATGGTTGTTTTCAATTCTTCCTCAGGTTCTTCCTTATGCCTTCCAAGAAGCCTCCGTTCCTGCTTTCTCTCCTTCAGCTGTCTGCTGTACTCTGCGGCATCATAGCCCATACACCTAACCGGCATGCCATAGTCTATGTAGCTTTGGTTTTCTACTGCCAGCACCTGCAGGATCATCCCTGAACGGTACCTCATTTTCACATCACGGATGATCTCCGTTCCTTTTTGTAGTGGCTTTCCTGGCTGCTTTTCCTCCACGGCCACATAGTTCTCCGAAGCCTCCTCCAGATCCTCTGCCCGGATGACCTGCCTTCCCTGAAAGCAGCTGCCATTGAAGAGATCCGCAAACCGCCTTTTGTCCTGCAGATACG
>NZ_JAOQKJ010000017.1:57735-58613 GCF_025567405.1 Suilimivivens aceti
CATATTTCGGACTACGGTTTTTTTTCCTTCTCTTCTTCCTCTTCTTTCTCCAATGCTTTCTCTCTCTTCCAATAATTCTTCCAATGCCTGGCACATGTTGTATTCCTCCTCTTCCCCGTTTTCTGTTTTATACTTATCCTTCTTCTGAAGCATTGCTGCATTATCTGTCATGACTGCTATTGCTTCCCAGGTTTCTTTGCTCAGATGAGAATAAGCTTCATTTTTCATCAGCTCTGCCATCCTCTCTTTATCCTTCCGGCAGTTCATCGCACGGAACAGATGCCTTAAACCGGAACGGAATGTATCAAACCCATTCTGTTCATTAATGCAGAATAGATGCAAATGGTATTCTTCAAATAACACTCTCAGATTCTCATCCTCTGGATCAAACTCCATCATATCTGACAGCTTTCTTGGCCCGTCCCACGGTTCCTCACCACTGTAGAGGCAGATCGTATAAACCGGATGCAGCCTGTCTGATCTCAGGATTCCTGAAAGTTTCTCATCTATGGTGGTTTTCAGTTCTTCCTCTGATTCTTCCTTATGCCTTCCAAGAAGCCTCCGTTCCCGCTTTCTCTCCTTCAGCTGTCTGCTGTATTCTGCAGCATCATAGCCCATGCACCTAACCGGCATGCCATAGTCTATGTAGCTCTGGTTTTCCACCGCCAGCACCTGAAGGATCATCCCTGAACGGTACCTCATTTTCACATCACGGATGATCTCAGTTCCTTTTTGCAGTGGCTTTCCTGGCTGCTTTTCCTCCGTGGCCACATAGTTCTCCGAAGCCTCCTCCAGATCCTCTGCCCGGATGACCTGCCTTCCCTGAAAGCAGCTGCCATTGAAGAGATCCGCAAACCGCCTTTTGTCCTGCAGATACG
>NZ_JAOQKJ010000018.1:0-39999 GCF_025567405.1 Suilimivivens aceti
GGGACAGAGCGAATCCGCTTCTGCCTACGGCACTTTCTGGGAGCTGACGCAGATGATTACACCTATGAAGCGTTGAAGCTGTTCCTGCTGGGTGCAATCTCACGAGCCTTTCAGCCGGGGTGCAAGTTTGAAATCATGCTCTGTCTGGTTGGAGGTCAGGGGGCTGGCAAGTCCACCTTCTTCCGTCTGCTGGCAGTCCGGGATGAGTGGTTCTCCGATGATTTGCGGAAGCTGGACGATGACAATGTGTACCGCAAGCTGCAAGGTCACTGGATTATTGAAATGTCAGAAATGATGGCAACCGCCAATGCCAAGAGCATTGAGGAAATCAAGTCATTTTTAAGCCGGCAGAAAGAGGTCTACAAGATACCTTATGAAACCCACCCGGCAGACCGCCCCCGTCAGTGCGTGTTTGGCGGCACTTCCAATGCCCTTGACTTCCTGCCCCTTGACCGTTCCGGCAACCGTCGCTTTATTCCCGTCATGGTGTACCCGGAGCAAGCCGAGGTTCACATTTTGGAGGACGAAGCTGCTTCCAGAGCCTATATCGAGCAGATGTGGGCGGAAGCGATGGAGATTTACCGAAGCGGCAGGTTCAAGCTGGCTTTCAGCCCCACCATGCAGCGGTATCTCAAAGAACACCAGCGGGATTTTATGCCGGAGGACACCAAAGCCGGAATGATACAGGCGTATCTTGATAAGTACACCGGGAACATGGTTTGCTCCAAGCAGCTCTACAAGGAAGCCTTGAACCATGCCTTTGACGAGCCGAAGCAATGGGAAATCCGGGAAATCAACGAGATTATGAACCAGTGCATTACTGGCTGGCGGTACTTCCCGAACCCAAGAATGTTTTCAGAATATGGCAGACAAAAGGGCTGGGAGCGTGAAAACCCGGCAATGGACTCCGGCAACCCGTCTGAAAAAACGATGGACGGTTTTGTGGAGGTCACAGAACAGATGGAGCTTCCATTCTGAAAATGACAGCCCGTTGCATCTCCTGTTGCTATCCCGTTGCCGAGCCGGTTGCCGGGGAAAACCCCGAAACTATCAGCTTTTCTCCCTTATAACAACCAAAACAACAGAAAAATAAAAGAAAAGTATAAATAGTAAGTAGTGCCAGATTGAGATTGTTTGCAAGGTCTTTTGAAGCCCGTTGCCGGACTTCGTTGCCGACACCCTCTGTCTGGCTATTTTCATGTATGGAGGATAACTGCCTATGGCGAATAATAAGATGAATATTGAAGGAAAAAATTACTCGGATGTTCCGGTGTGGCGTAGATATACGCTTACCATTGAGGAAGCAGCCAGATATTATCATATCGGCGAAGGAAAATTGAGAACGCTTATTGACACACATCCCAATGAGGATTTTTATGTGATGAACGGCAATCGTGCCCTCATTAAGCGTGAGAAATTTGAGAGGTATCTGGATCAGGCTACTGCTGTGTAAACAGAGCTGACAGATTTACCGATTTCACATGATATAACTATGCGGAGAGCTGGATTTGTGCTATGATAAGAGCGCAAGTCTGGCTCTCTTTTTTGAAAGGAGAGTTCACGATGAGTGAGAAAAGACGAGATAACCGTAATCGGATTTTGCGAGAGGGCGAGTACCAGCGTAAAGATGGGAGGTATCGGTTCCGCTATATTGATGAGGACGGAAAAGAGAAAAATGTATACAGTTGGCGTTTGGACAAGAATGACCCAATGCCAAAAGGGAAGAAGCGGGAGCCTTCCCTGCGTGAGAAAGAAAAACAGGTTGAAGCGGATTTGTTTGACCGTATCGTAACAAACGGCGGCAACTATACTGTTTTGGAACTGGTAGAAAAATATGTTTCATTGAAAACAGGAGTTCGTCACAATACGGTTGCCGGATATAAAACGGTCATCAATATGCTGAAAAAAGAGAGTTTTGGGAATCTGCGAATTGATAAGGTGCGTTTGTCAGATGCAAAGGCATGGTTGATTAAGCTCCAGCAGATTGATGGACGGGGATACAGTTCCATTCATTCTATCCGGGGAGTTCTAAGACCGGCATTTCAGATGGCAGTCGATGATGACCTGCTTCGTAAAAATCCATTTGAATTTGAGCTTGCATCCGTCATTGTCAATGATTCTGTTACCAGAGAAGCGATTACCCGAAAGCAGCAGAGAGATTTGCTGAAGTTTATTCAGGAGGATAAGCATTTCAGCAGATACTATGATGCAATCTATATTCTTTTTCACACAGGGCTTCGTATTTCAGAGTTCTGTGGGCTGACGATTTCGGAGATTGAGTTTGGAGAAATGTGTATTAAGGTAGACCATCAGTTACAGCGTACTGCACAGATGCAGTATGTAATTGAAGAACCAAAAACTGACAAAGGTATTCGCTATGTGCCGATGACGGAAGCTGTCGCAGCGTGTTTTCGCAGAATTATTGCCAACCGAAAGACACCAAAGGTTGAACCGATGGTGGAAGGATACGTTGGATTTTTATTTCTGGATAAAAACGATATGCCGATGGTTGCCCTTCACTGGGAAAAGTATCTGGAGCATATCATTCAGAAATACAACAGGATTTACCGTATCCAGATGCCGAAAGTTACCCCTCATGTATGCAGGCACACCTTTTGCTCTAATATGGCAAAATCCGGGATGAATCCGAAAACCTTGCAGTATATCATGGGTCACGCAGACATCAGTGTAACCTTGAACACTTACACCCATGTGAATTTTGATGATGCAAAGGAAGAAGTATATCGGATAGCGAATAGTTAAAAAAGCCCGTTGGTAAGGACGCTTGCTTTACCAATGGATTTACCAAGATTGCAGGGAAAAACATAAGAAAATATGAGAAGATTTGAGAAGATACCTTGAAAAGAAAGGAAAACTCAAAAGTCGGAAAACCCTGAAATATCAAGCGTTTGAGAAGAAATACAAGACTTAAATGGAGATATAAAAAGATGATTAGAGTATTATTTATTTGCCACGGCAACATCTGCCGTTCTCCAATGGCAGAATTCATTTTAAAGGACATGGTTAATAATCTCGGGCTATCAGATCAGTTTGAGATCGCCTCAGCGGCCACCAGCGCAGAAGAAATTTGGAATGGCATTGGCAATCCGGTTTATCCACCGGCAAGGACGGAATTGGCGAAGCACGGAATCTACTGCGAGGGCAAGCGGGCGGTTCAGATGAAAGCATCTGATTATGATAAATATGATTATCTGATCGGAATGGATTCCATGAATATCCGGAATATGGAACGGATTACGGGGCATAAGAAAGGAGATAAGATATACAAGCTTCTGGAATTTGCCGGATTGGAGGCGGACTGCAGAGACCCCTGGTACACATCGAGATTTGATGAAACATATAGAGATGTGGTGACGGGGTGTACAGCTTTTTTGGAGTGCCTGCAAAAGGAAGGAAAGATCTGCTGACAGGCTGGAGCATTCAGAGGAATAACTGAAGAAAATGCACGTTAGTAATTGGGGAGTAATTGGAGAGTGCTCAAAAACCGTTGGTCATTTCAATGTGATTATGCTATAATAAGAACGATTTCGGGATCAAAATCTGGAAATCAGTGAAATGCATATCTGATTTTAAAAGGTTGATCTGTGAACAAACGTTAATATGTCAGGGTGGAGGTTATAGCATTGAAAGGAAAGGATAGTTTTGCACAGAAGTTAAAGAAGATTTTTATGTTGCTGATCGGGGTATGCTGTGTATCAGAATTATATGCGATTCTCGGTATGGCAGGGGTTGGTAATAAGGTGATCAATATTATTGTTCATGGCCTTTTGTTGATCATAAATATTGTGATTGCAGTGAAGGGATATGGTGTTCTGACCAGGAAATTATTTGCGCCCATTGCTGAGATGGGAGAGGCTGTGAACAGTCTGGCTGAAGGAAAGCTGGACGCAGAGATTACATATAATGAAGACAATGAACTTGGAAAGCTCGCTGAAAGCTTCCGGAGAGCATTTGATAATCTGCGGACAGTGATCGGTGATCTGACAGAGATCCTTGGAGAATTTGCTAAGGGTAATTTTAATGTCAGGAGCAAGCACAAGGAGGCTTATGTTGGAAGCTATGCCATCGTGCTTGAAGAACTTGTGAACCTTGTGAAAGAATTCAGTGATACTATGGGAGATATTGATGCAGCAGCCGAGCAGGTGTCTGCGGGATCCCATGACTTGGCATCCAGCTCTCAGGAACTGGCACAGGGAGCGACAGATCAGGCAGCTGTAGTAGAAGAATTGCTTGCAACTGTTACTGAAGTAACTAGTCAGGTAGTAAGGAATACAGAAACTACGGACAAGGTACATGAGAATGCTAAGATCATCGGTGAACAGGCACAGATAAGTAAGCAGAAGATGGCAGAGCTGACAGCAGCCATGGAGAAGATCAAGGAGACTTCCGGCAAGATTGAAGAGATCATTGCAGATATTGAGGAAATTGCATCCCAGACGAATCTCCTTTCCCTGAATGCAGCGATCGAAGCGGCGAGAGCGGGAGAGGCTGGCAAGGGCTTCGCAGTTGTGGCAGACCAGATCCGCAAGCTGTCAGAAGACAGCTCTGCAAGTGCAGTTACCACGAAGAAACTGATTGATGAAGCAATCAGCGAAGTAAAGAGTGGCAATGATATTACCGCAGATACCGCAGAGGCACTGAATAAGGTGAGCGACGAGATGGACAAGCTGGTAGATGCAGTTGCCACGATCAGAACAGCTTCTGATAAGCAGGCTGCTTCTGTGAAGGAGATTGAGCAGAGCGTCAACCAGATCAGCGGTGTGATCCAGAACAATTCTGCAGCAGCGGAGGAAACCTCTGCAACCAGCCAGGAGCTGTCAGCGCAGTCGGTTACATTGAAGGGACTGGTAGAAAAGTTTCAGTTAAGAGAGGATTAATTTTGCAGCAGAAAATATGTTATATCATAGGAGCCGGCGAATGCAGCCGGCTCTTGTTACCTCTGAAAAAGGAAGATTTTGTCATAGCTGTGGACGGAGGCTATGAGTATGTGAAGAATGGCAGGGTAGACCTGGCAATCGGTGATTTTGATTCCCTGCATTATATTCCGGAATGTAAAGAAAAAGTCGTACTGCAGCCGGAAAAGGATGATACGGATACGCTTTCCGGCATCAAAGAAGGGCTGAAAAGAGGTTACCGGTATTTTTATCTATATGGCGGTCTTGGTGGAAGAGTGGATCACAGCTATGCTAATGTGCAGTGCCTTTCTTATCTGCAGAAGCATGGTGCCAGAGGCTGGCTGATAGGAAAGAAACAGGTGATCACAATGATCAGCGGAGGAGAAAAGATTTGTTTTCCCGAAGGAGCAGACGGTTATGTATCTGTTTTTTCTTACGGGGAAAAGGCAGAAGGTGTGACTCTGCAGAACCTGAAATATGAAATAGCAGATGCGGTTCTTTCTGATAACTTCCCGATAGGAGTCAGTAATGAATTTACCGGACAGGCAGCATCGGTATCAGTAAAAAGAGGACGTATTCTTGTAATATATGATAATCAGTGGAAGCCGGGAGCACTTCCATAATCACGTACCGCATACAGGCAGAGCAGGGTCTGGACAAGCTGGCTTGCCAGAAGTCCAAGGAGGTAACCATTAATTCCCATTACAGGAATCAGGAAAAAGACGAAGAACAGACGGACCAGCAGGCTGATCATGCTGTACAGAAAGGTCAGACCTGTTTTGCCAAGACCATTCAGGATGCTGCTCAGGGTAGATGCAATATACATTAAAGGACAGAGAAATCCGAGAACGCTGATGAAGCGGCCGGCAGCTTCGTTCTGATAGAGAAGATTTCCAAGAAAAGAGCCGCCAAGGAAAAAGATCAGAGTAAAGACGCTGCCCAGAAGAAAACCATATTTGACAGATTTTTGAATCGCCTTTTCTACTATATGTTGATTGCCGGTGGCATCAGCTTCCGAAACGACAGGGAGAAGCAGGACGCAGACAGAGCCTGTAATGGCACTTGGAAACAGAATCAGTGGCAGGGACATACCGGTCAGAACACCGTAGATACTGAGAGCCGCCTGATGAGCATATCCGTATCTCAGGAGCTGCGCCGGGATGAAAACAGCTTCTACACTCATCAGAAAATTGATGATCACACGGTTGGCAGATAGTGGAATGGACAGATGAAGCATATCAGAAAGAGCGCGGTGCAGATGGACAGGCACATTTGAAGAGGCAGATGATGTATTCAATTTTCCAGAGAAGTGAGCCCAGGCAGCGATCAGGGACACCAGCATAGAAGCACATTCACCAATGACCAGACCAATGACAGCAAAGCTGATTGTTGGAGAGTATCCTCTTTTCTGACATAGGGTATAGATCACATAAACACTGCCAACCCGCATGAGCTGTTCGGAGAGCTGACAGATCGAAGGGATGCCGGTTTTTTTAATCCCGTAGAAATAACCGTTGATGCAGGAATGAACGGCAGCCATGGGAATGGAAAGAGCGATAATGCGGAGAAGAGGAGCAGTCCTGTCTTCCATAAGAAAGCGTACGGCGATCTGTTCTGAAAAGCAGTAAACAAAGCCAGCACACAGAATGGAGAGCGCAAGGGAAAGAGTAAGACCGGAGAATAAATAAACAAAAGAATACCGATAATCTCTGGTAGAGGTTTCTCTTGCCACAAACTTGGAGATGGCGGTCTGGATCCCGGCAGCAGAAAGAGCAAAGGTGAGTGCGAGCACAGGGGCAGTAAGCTGATAGATCCCCATACCTTCTGCTCCAAAGACCCTTGACAGAAAGATACGGTAAAAAAAGCCGATAAACCGGCTGACAAAGCCGGTGATGGTTAAAACGACCGTCCCGAAAACCAGAGGATTTTTCAGTGAGAAATAGCGCATGAAAGGATATCATCTCCTGCAGGTGTTAATGCTAATATATGCAGAGTGGGAAATTGACAGAACAGTGAAGAAATGGTATATTGTTGCGAGACGACCTACTTGATTACTAGGGCAAACAGAGAAAGGATTTGATGATCAAAATGAATAAGCTGATCTATCTTGATAATGCAGCAACGACCAAAACCGCACAAGAAGCGGTGGATGCCATGCTGCCCTATTTTACAGAGTATTATGGAAATGCCAGCAGCATTTATTCTCTTGGAGCAGAGAGTAAAAAAGCCATGACAGAGGCCAGAGAGGAGATTGCAGGGAGCATTGGTGCATCGGCACAGGAGATCTACTTTACAGCAGGTGGCTCCGAATCTGACAACTGGGCATTAGTTGCGACTGCAGAGGCTTATGAGAGCAAAGGAAAGCACATTATTACCTCGAAGATCGAGCATCATGCGATTCTGCATACCTGCGAATATCTGGAAAAAAGAGGATTTTCCATTACCTATATTGATGTAGATGAAAATGGGGTACTTAAACTGGATGAGCTGAAAAAGGCAATCCGTCCGGATACGATCCTGATCTCTGTGATGTTTGCAAATAATGAGATCGGAACGATTCAACCTATTAAGGAGATCGGAGAAATTGCCAGAGAGCACGGCATTCTGTTCCATACGGATGCAGTACAGGCCTATGGACATGTGCAGACAAGAGTGGATGAACTTCCCATCGACATGATGTCTGCCAGCGGACATAAGATCAATGGTCCCAAGGGTATTGGTTTCTTATATATCAGAAAAGGTGTTAAGATCCGTTCCTTTGTACATGGCGGAGCACAGGAGAGAAGCCGCCGTGCCGGTACAGAGAATATTCCAGGTATTGTCGGACTTGCTGCTGCAGTAAAGAAGAACTTTGCCAATATGGAAGAGCGTAACAGGAAAGAGACAGAGCTTCGTGATTATCTGATCGAAAGAATAGAGAAGGAAATTCCCTACTGTAGACTGAATGGACACAGAACAGACAGACTGCCGAACAATGTAAACTTCAGCTTTCAGTTCATTGAGGGAGAATCCCTGCTGATCATGCTGGATATGAAAGGAATCTGTGCTTCGAGCGGTTCAGCCTGTACATCAGGTTCGCTGGATCCCTCCCATGTCCTTCTGGCGATAGGACTGCCTCACGAGATCGCACATGGATCCCTGCGCATGACGTTAAGTGAGGAGAATACAAAGGAAGAAATTGATTTTGTGGCAGATGAACTGAAGGGAATTGTGGAGAGACTCCGCAGTATGTCACCGCTTTACGAAGACTTTATTAAGAAAGAGGAAAAGAAGCATGTACAGTGAAAAGGTAATGGACCATTTTAATAACCCGAGAAATGTGGGCGAGATTGAGAATGCCAGCGGTGTAGGTACTGTTGGAAATGCAAAATGCGGCGATATTATGCGTATCTATCTGGATATTGATGACAATCAGATCATCAGGGATTGCAAATTCAAGACATTCGGCTGCGGTGCAGCTGTAGCGACCAGCAGCATGGCAACTGAGCTTGTTAAGGGTAAGAGTATTAAAGAAGCCATGGAAGTGACTAATAAGGCGGTTATGGAAGCACTTGACGGACTTCCGCCGGTTAAGGTGCACTGTTCCCTGCTGGCAGAAGAGGCGATTCATGCAGCACTCTGGGACTATGCAGAAAAGAACCACATAACCATCGAAGGTCTTTCCAAACCCAAGTCAGATATCCATGAGGGCGAGGAAGCGGAAGAGGAAGAGTATTAAAGCTTTTATGAAAAAGAAGGTTGTAGTTGGAATGTCGGGCGGCGTAGATTCATCTGTAGCCGCCCTGCTTTTAAAAGAACAGGGATATGATGTGGTCGGTGTGACCATGCAGATCTGGCAGGATGAAGAGCAGGCACTGAAAGAGGAACACGGCGGATGCTGCGGACTCTCAGCAGTTGAGGATGCCAGAAGAGTGGCACAGGTACTGGATATTCCCTATTATGTGATGAATTTCAAGCAGGAGTTCAGGGAAAAGGTCATGGACTATTTTACCTGTGAATATCTGCAGGGAAGGACACCAAACCCCTGTATTGCCTGTAACCGTTATGTGAAGTGGGAGTCCCTCTTGCAGAGAAGTCTGGAGATTGGCGCAGATTATATCGCTACCGGTCATTATGCAAGGATTGAGCAGCTTCCGAATGGCAGGTATGCGATCCGCAATTCCGTAACGGCAAGGAAGGATCAGACCTATGCACTTTATAATCTGACCCAGGATCAGCTTTCCCATACGCTGATGCCGGTAGGGGCTTATCATAAGGATGAGATCCGGAAAATGGCAGTTGAAAATGATCTGCCAGTGGCCTATAAGCCGGACAGCCAGGATATCTGCTTTGTACCGGATGGAGATTATGCAGGTTTTATTGAAAGGGAAAGAAGAGGAAAGGTACCGGGAGAAGGAAACTTTGTTTTAAAGGACGGTACAGTGATCGGCAGACATCTCGGTATCACCCATTATACGATCGGACAGAGAAAAGGACTTGGCATTGCCATGGGACATCCGGTTTTTGTGACAGAAATCCGACCGGAGGCCAATGAAGTAGTAATTGGAGAAGCGGAAGATGTGATGACAGATCACCTGACCTGCAGCCATATCAACTACATGAGCATTCCGGATCTGACGGAGGAAAGGCGTGTATTTGCCAAGATCAGATATTCCCATCCGGGAGAATGGTGCCGGATAAGGAAAGCAGGAGAAGACAGGATCTTCTGTGAATTTGAAAAGCCCGTCAGGGCGGTAACACCCGGACAGGCTGTCGTATTTTATGATGGAGAATATGTACTTGGAGGCGGCAGCATCGAAGGATGAGGCCGCCTTAATTACAGGCAGTGGAAATCGGCGATCCGGTTTTCAAAGGTAGTGTAATAACTGAAACCGCATTCACGCAGAACGTCAGCAGCCCTGTCAAAATCACCGGCGATAGCGGACGGGTCGTGAGCATCTGAACCGATCGTGATGATCTCACCGCCAAGCTGCTTATAGCGCTTTAAAACGCCTGTGCAGGGGTGAACATCCTTCATTCCTTTGCGGAGTCCAGCGGTATTTAATTCAATGCCACGTTCCATTTCCAGAAGACGGATCAGAATCTTATCGAAGATATCCTGATATTTTTCATAGCAGTAATCCTTATCCCTGCTTGCTCCATAGCGGACAACATAATCCAAATGACCGTAGACATCAAAATTGCTGAAGACATCCAGATTCTCAAGGATGGAAGAAAAATATTCCCGGTAGGCTTCTTCGTCACTGCGCCCCTCATAAAAGGACGGATAGTAGGGATCCCTTCCGTGGCAGATATGGGAAGAAGCTATGATGAAATCAAAAGGGTAGCTTCTGGAATACCGGTTCAGTTCCTTCTGGAGATGAGGCTGGATTCCGAGCTCCACACCAAAGAGGATCTGGATCTGATTTTCATATTTTTCTTTTAAGGTAGCCAGTTCATACAGGTAGGAATCGGTGTTTAATTCAAACATACCGGCTTCCTCGGGTTTTTCGTACACATAGTCCATATCCATATGTTCGGTAAAGCACATGGTAGTGAGCCCGAGAGAAATCCCCTTCTTTATCATGTCCTCCATGGGTGCCGTACTGTCGCCGGAATTGTGGGTGTGTAAATGATAGTCTGCGGTGATCGTCAAAGTAAATGACCTCCATTCTCTTCTTCTTAATCCCAAGTCTAGTGGATTTTCTAGGAAAATGCAATGAATCAGAAGAGAAAAGAGGGGGATTTATAAAAATTACATTAAATTTACAGGGAAACAGGAATATTTTTAAATTTACATCTTGCACTTTCCGGACAAATTAGGTAAAATAATCGTGCTGATAAAATTTTGTCAATCTATGGAAGATAAGTTTTCCTGGATGGCGAAATAATATAAAATTTATTCAATTTTAGGAGGAAACTAAAATGGCAGTAAAAGTAGCAATTAATGGTTTTGGCCGTATTGGTCGTCTGGCATTCAGACAGATGTTTGGTGCTGAAGGTTATGAAGTAGTTGCAATCAACGATTTAACAACACCTTCTATGTTAGCACACTTATTAAAATATGACTCTTCACAGGGCAGATATGTAGCTATCGGAGAAGAGGATCAGGTTACTGCTGATGACGAAGCTGGAACAATTACCGTTAAGGGTAAGACAATCAAGATCTACAAAGAGCCCGATGCAAACAATTGTCCTTGGGGCGAGATCGGTGTAGACGTTGTTCTTGAGTGTTCTGGATTCTATACCTCTAAGGCTAAGGCACAGGCTCATATCAATGCTGGTGCTAAGAAGGTTGTTATTTCCGCTCCTGCTGGAAATGATCTTCCTACAATCGTTTACAATGTAAACCACGAGACACTGACAAAGGATGACAAGATCATCTCTGCAGCTTCTTGTACAACAAACTGCTTAGCTCCTATGGCTAAGGCATTAAATGACCTTGCTCCTATCGAGTCTGGTATTATGTGCACAATCCACGCTTACACAGGCGATCAGATGATCCTTGACGGACCTCAGAGAAAGGGCGACAAGAGAAGAAGCCGTGCAGGCGCTGTAAATATCGTTCCCAACTCAACAGGTGCTGCTAAGGCAATCGGACTTGTTATTCCTGAACTGAACGGCAAGCTGATCGGTGCTGCACAGCGTGTTCCTACCCCTACAGGATCTACAACACTGTTATTCGCAGTAGTAGACAAGGCAGTTACCAAGGAAGAAGTTAACGCAGCTATGAAGGCTCAGGCTACAGAATCCTTCGGTTACAACGAAGAAGAAATCGTTTCTTCCGATATCGTTGGAATGAGATTCGGTTCCTTATTCGATGCTACACAGACAATGGTTAGCCCTCTTCCGGATGGAAAGACACAGGTAGAAGTTGTTTCTTGGTATGACAATGAGAACTCCTACACAAGCCAGATGGTTCGTACAATTAAGTACTTCGCTGAGTTAGGCTAATTCAGTTATAAGTATCTGAAAGAAAGACCTGTCTAAAGGTCCGGTCTTATGGACCGGACCTTTTTTGTACGGGATAATGCTTTAATAAATTTGGAGGATTGAATCATGGGATTAAATAAGAAATCAGTTGATGATATCAACGTAAAAGGCAAACGTGTCCTTGTAAGATGTGACTTCAACGTTCCTTTAAAGAATGGTGAGATTACAGATGAGACACGTATCGTAGCAGCTCTTCCTACAATCAACAAGCTGCTTGCAGATGGCGGAAAGGTAATCCTTTGCTCCCATCTTGGAAAGGTTAAGAATGGCCCTAACGAAGGAGAATCTCTTGCACCTGTAGCAAAGAGACTTTCTGAGAAACTTGGCAAGCCTGTAAACTTTGTAGCAGATTACAATGTAACAGGATCTGCTGCTACAGAGGCTGTTGCAGCTATGAAGGATGGCGATGTTGTTCTGCTTCAGAATACACGTTTCCGTGGTGCAGAGGAGACCAAGAACGGAGAAGAGTTCTCCAAGGAACTGGCTGACCTTTGTGATGATTATGTATGTGATGCTTTCGGATCTTCCCACAGAGCACATGCATCCGTAGCCGGTGTTACCAAGTTTGTTCGTGCTAAGGGTGGTTCCTGTGTAGTTGGTTATCTGATGCAGAAGGAAATCAACTTCCTTGGAAACGCAGTAGAGAATCCGGTAAGACCTTTCGTGGCAATCCTTGGTGGTGCTAAGGTTGCAGACAAGCTGAACGTTATCAATAACCTTCTTGAGAAGTGCGATACACTGATCATTGGTGGTGGTATGGCATTTACCTTCTTAAAGGCTAAAGGATATGAAATCGGTAAGTCTCTGGTTGATGATGAGAAGATTGATTACTGTAAGGAAATGATGGATAAGGCTGAGAAGCTCGGTAAGAAGCTGCTTCTTCCTATCGATACTACAGTAGCTGCAGAGTTCCCGAATCCTATCGATGCTCCTATTGAGGTAGAAGTAGTAGATGCTGACAAGATCCCTGCTGATAAGGAAGGTCTTGATATCGGAACCAAGACAGCAGCCCTCTATGCTGATGCTGTTAAGTCTGCTAAGACTGTTGTTTGGAACGGACCTATGGGTGTATTCGAGAACCCTACTCTTGCAAAGGGAACTATCGCAGTAGCTAAGGCTCTTGCAGAAACAGATGCAACTACAATCATTGGTGGTGGTGATTCGGCAGCAGCAGTTAACCAGCTTGGTTTCGCTGACAAGATGAGCCATATTTCAACTGGTGGTGGAGCTTCCCTTGAGTTCCTTGAAGGTAAGGAGCTTCCTGGTGTAGCAGCTGCTGACGACAAATAACCGAAAGCAACTTAGTGAATGCAATATTAAATTTAGAAAGAGGATAATAAAATGGCAAGAAGAAGAATTATTGCCGGCAACTGGAAGATGAACATGACTCCCAGCCAGGCAGTTGAGCTTTGCGCAACACTGAAAGATTTAGTAAAGAATGATGATGTAGATGTAGTATACTGCGTACCTGCAATCGATATCGTACCTGTAGCAGAAGCTATTAAAGGAACCAACGTTAAGTTAGGCGCTGAGAACTTCTATATCGAAGATAAGGGAGCTTTCACAGGTGAGATTTCTGCTCCTATGCTCAAGGATGCTGGTGTTGAATATATCATCATTGGACATTCTGAGAGAAGAGATATCTTCGGTGAGAACGACATCCTGATCAATGCTAAGGTTAAGAAGGCATTTGCTGCTGGACTTAAGCCGATTCTCTGCTGTGGTGAGTCCCTTGCACTTCGTAAGGCTGGCACATACAAGGAGTGGATCGCAAGACAGATCAAGTGGGATCTTACAGATGTAACTGCTGATCAGGTTAAAGAGCTTGTTATTGCTTACGAGCCTATCTGGGCTATCGGAACAGGTGAGACAGCTACAGCTGACCAGGCACAGGAAGTATGTAAGATGATCCGTGATGTTATTGCAGAAATGTATGATGCTCCTACAGCTGAAGCAGTTCGTATCCAGTATGGCGGATCCATGAATGCAGGTAATGCAGCAGAACTCCTTTCTAAGGATGACATCGATGGTGGTCTGATCGGTGGAGCAGCTCTTAAGCCTGACTTCGGAAAGATCGTTAACGCTTAATTAATGTGAAATGGATATTCTGGAAACAGAATCAAGGTATAACAAAAGAAAGAACTCTGGTGCGTATTGCATCAGGGTTCTTTACTTTTGGGACAATAGAAAGTATACTGATAGAAACAGATTAAAAAAGGTTGGAGTTCAGAGTGGAATTAATAGGAAATGAATGGATCAGATGTGCAGCAACGGGGGATTCCAATGCTATGCTTATCTGGGTTCTTGTGATCGCTGTTGCATGTGGCGGTATCATAACTTCGGTCATTATGCTGCTTAATGGCAAAAATGATAGAAAACAGTCAGGAGAAAAAGGACGTAAGAAGGAGAGGGCTCATGAGAAATAAACTCTATATGGTAATTCCCTGTTACAATGAACAGGAGGTACTTCCCGAAACTTCAAAGCGCCTGAAGGAAAAACTCTCGACACTGGTAAAGGCAGGAAAGATCGATCCAGAGAGCAGGATCATATTTGTCAATGATGGCTCCAAAGACAGAACATGGGAGATCATCAGGAGACTTCATGAAGAAGACCCGGTTTTTGGCGGGGTAAACTTAAGCCGGAACAGGGGGCATCAGAATGCGCTCCTGGCGGGACTGATGACAGTAAAGGATCATGCAGATATGGCTATTTCCATGGATGCAGACCTGCAGGATGATATCAATGCCATTGATGAAATGGTTGAGAAATATCTGAATGGAACAGATATTGTATATGGTGTGAGAAGCAGCCGTGCAAAGGACACCTTTTTCAAAAAGGCGACTGCAGAGGGCTTCTATAAACTGATGAACACCATGGGGGTCAATACGGTATTTAATCATGCGGACTACAGACTGATGAGTAAAAGGGCACTGGAGGGACTGGCCGAGTTTCGGGAGGTCAATCTGTTCCTTCGTGGTATCGTACCGATGATCGGATATTCCACAGATGTGGTTTATTACGAAAGGGGAGAGAGGTTTGCAGGGGAGAGCAAGTATCCTCTTGGCAAGATGCTTTCTTTTGCAATAGAGGGGATCACATCTTTAAGCACCAAGCCGATCAGGATGATCACGTTCCTTGGATTTTTTATTTTTCTGGTAAGTATTGGGATTTTGATCTATTCCCTTGTCAGACATTTCATGGGAGCAACGATTGTAGGATGGACTACACTTATGGTTTCTGTCTGGGCTATCGGAGGATTGATCCTTTTATCGCTTGGCGTAGTCGGAGAATATATTGGTAAGATTTATCTGGAAACAAAAGCAAGACCCCGTTTCCTGATCGAAGAATTCCTGAATGATACAGAAAATGCAAAGAAACCAGAAGAGAAAACAGAAAGATGATTTTTTCTTCTTGACAGAACACGTAATAACAGATACAATTGGTCATGTTGTGATAAGGCAGCACTTTATCAAGGTGTTGCCTTTTTCGTTGCCCTGTATACGGAGAATGATTGCAGAATCAACGTGTATCTGCCTGCGGACAGAGATTTGAGTGAAGTGGACATGGCATCGGAGCAAAAGAAAGAGAAAGAGGTTTTTATGGATCAGGAAGTTAAGATGCAGGAAGCAAAGGAAAAGAATGTAACAAAGCAGGAAACGGCAGAACAGATGATAAAGGATCATGGAGTGCCAGATCAGGATGCTGGAATGGTATTTCAAGATGCAGCGATAGATGAAGATATTTTAAGGGCAGTTCTCTCTATGGGATTTGAAACCATGTCTCCAATTCAGGAAAAGGCGATCCCGGTAATGTTGGAGGGGAGGGATATTATCGGGCAGGCACAGACTGGAACCGGTAAGACAGCAGCCTTTGGAATACCGATGATCCAGAGAGTGGATCCGGAATTGAAGAAGCTGCAGGGGATCGTACTCTGCCCGACCAGGGAACTTGCAATCCAGGCGGCAGAGGAGATCAGAAAACTGGCCAGATATAAGCATGGGATCAAAGTGTTACCGGTTTATGGCGGCCAGGATATTAACAGACAGATCAGAGCGCTGAGCAGCGGTGTACAGATTGTTGTGGGAACACCGGGACGTGTGATGGATCATATGCGCAGGCATACGATCAAGACAAGGGAAATCCGCATGATCGTACTGGATGAAGCAGATGAAATGCTGAATATGGGATTCAGGGAGGACATTGAGACCATTCTGAAGGATATGCCAGAGGAGCATCAGATGGCATTGTTTTCTGCAACTATGCCGGAAGCAATCCTGCAGATTACCCATGAATACCAAAGTGAAGATGCAGAATATATTCGTGTGACACCTAAGGAGATCACAGTATCAGCAATAAAACAGGCCTATTACAAAATTGCAAGACAGGATAAAAAGGAGGCGATCTGCAGACTGCTTGATTACTATCAGCCGGTAAGGGGACTGATCTTTTGTAATACCAAAAAGATGGTTGATGAGATGGCAGAATTCCTGAAGGAAAGAGGATATCAGGCAGAGGGACTTCACGGAGATCTTTCCCAGTATCAGAGGGATACGGTTATGAATTCTTTCCGGAATGGACGCTGTAATTTCCTGATCGCTACGGATGTAGCGGCCAGAGGGATAGATGTCAGTGGTGTGGACGCCGTATTTAACTATGACGTACCGGAAGATATTGAATATTATGTACACCGTATTGGCAGAACCGGACGTGCCGGCAGGACAGGCCGTTCCTTTACACTGGTCAGTGGCAGGGAAATCTACAAGATCAGAGACATTGAAAGGATCTGCCACACAACGATACAGGAAAGAAGGCTGCCTGCACCGAAGGATATTTTATCTGCCAAAGCGAAAAAAGTATTTGCTGCAGCCACGGAGATTTATACAGAAAAGGATCTGGAGCGTCTGCGGGGTATGATCGAAAGAGAGGCTGCAAAGAAGGAAACAGATCCCATTACGATTGCAGCGGCTCTTCTGTATATGAATGTGGGTGAAGAGCCGGAAGAACTCCAGGAGGAAAGATCATTCTTTGACAGAGTCAGAAGACGGGGCAGCGATGGCAGACGGAACAGCGGGGGACGCCGGGACAGCGATGGCAGGCGAAACGGCGAGGGACGCCGGGACAGCGATGGCAGTCGAAACGGCGAGGGACGCCGGGACAGCAGAGGTCATGGACGAAACAGCTCTGGTCGTAGGACAGAGAGGAGCAGAAGAGAAAAAAGAAGATAAAAAAATTTGTCAATGTCTTTTTTCTATGATAACATAAGAGAAGTTGGTTGTTTGTTTATTTATCAGAGGTTTGAGATGGAAGAGAAAGAGTTAAGAAGAGTTAGAGAAAGAAATGAGGCAAGAGCAAAGCGCAAGAAGAAAAGAAAACGGATCGTGATGATCGAAAAGATCGTTTTTTCAGTGTTTTGTGTAGCTGTGATTGTTGTAGCAGGCGTACTGATCTACCGGCTTCTGCCAGGAGTACAGGTAGCCAGGCAGCTTAAGGAAGCGAATGCCTATATAGAAACGGAAGCCTATGATGATGCTATTGCATCCTGTCAGGAGGCATTGAAGATAGATTCTTCCTCTGTACAGGCTTATCGTTCTATGGCAGGTGCTTATCTGACAAAGGAAGATACGATGGCGGCAGAGCAGATTCTGTATCAGGGCTGGGAGACTACACAGGATGAAAGCCTGCTGCAGTATTATTGTACAGTACTATTAAATGAAGCAGTAGATGATATCAATAGTCAGAATTGTACACTGGATACATTGGGTAAATGTGTGTCTGTACTGGAAAAGGATGCAGCTAATCAGGATGTATATACGCTTTTGGATGCCTGCTATGACAGACTTCTCGGAGAAGACAGTGAGCAGGAGGAGTTACTCTGTAATGGAACCGAAAGTGATTCCTGTGGTTATGAAGAATATCAGGATATGATGCTGAGACTTCTGCTGGTATATGATAGCCAGCCATCCGATCAGCTTCTTGCAGAGATCCAGAAGCTGGCAGCACCGAAGCTTGATGCTCTGGGGCTTGAAGTGAAGCATCTGGATGATTATGCGGGACTGCTTTCCAGGATTGTCGAGATCGGAGACAATGCAGAGCTGCAGCAGTTAAGCACCTGTGTACAGAAGGCGCAGGAAGCCCAGCAGCTTTTTGCCGGTGCATTTGAGATCTTCCGCTCCGGCAGCTTTGAACCGATCAAGGAGTTTATGAATAGTGAAGAGTATCTGGCGATCAGGGATGCCTTTATGAATGGAACCATGGAGTACTGGAAGGGAGCAACCTACATTCCGGTAAACTGTGACAAAATGAAGATTCTTTATGCAGATGGCAGCTATCAGTTTGCTTTCGCAGATTTTAAAGAATGTGGGAACAAATCAGACGTGATCAATATCTGGACAGCCAAGCAGGAGGATGCAGGGGTACAGAGAATCTGTATTTCCTATGAGCCTTCTTCTGAAAGTGGTGAGTATTTCCCTCATACAGTATATGAATTCATTTATCTCTACAGTAATGTCAAGATCAATGGAGAATATGTACCGCAGATGAATTATCGTTTCGAAACAAGAGTGGAGAACCCGGAGGGAACTGTGACTGAGCTGATCGGAGACTGGGGCGGCGAGCACGAGTGGACGACAGAGTTTTAAGCAGAGTTTTGGGATGCCGGAGAAAGAAATCAGGAGTGGCACTGCTGTATCTATGATACAGGCAGTGCCATTTGTGCCATGTGGAGTCTGTAATAGGCTCCTTTTTTTTCTAATAATTCATGGGCGTTTCCTTCTTCCAGGATGCCACCCTGATCAATGACAAAGATTCGGTCAGCTTTCTGGATAGTAGACAGTCTGTGTGCGATCACGAAAGAGGTACGTCCCTGCAACAGGGTCTCGATTCCCTCCTGGACAAGTAGCTCTGTATTGGTGTCGATGCTGGAGGTTGCTTCATCCAGGATCAGGATAGAAGGATCAGAGATCATGGTCCTGGCGAAAGCAAGAAGCTGTTTCTGACCAACAGACAGACCGCCGCCACGTTCCTTCAGCTCAGTGTCATAGCCCTTTTCGAGCTTCATGATAAATTCATGAGCATGGACTGCCTTGGCTGCTGCAATGATCTCATCATCTGTGGCATCCAGCCTTCCATAGCGGATATTGTCGCGGATAGTGCCGGTAAACAGGAAATTATCCTGTGTCATAATACCCATCTGACTGCGAAGACTTAAGGTAGTGACGCTGCGGACATCAATGCCATCGATCAGTACAGCGCCCTTCTGGACATCATAAAAACGGCTGATCAGGTTGACAATGGTTGTCTTACCGGCACCGGTTGGACCAACCAGGGCAATTGTTTCCCCAGGATGGATATGGAAGGATACATTTTGCAGGACGTTAACCTTATTGTCATAGGAAAAGCATACGTTCTGGAAAACGACATCCCCTTTCATGGGAGGCATGACAGAATCGTTTTCATCCGTAATTTCAGGTTTGGTATCGAGTACCTCAAAGATACGTTCAGCAGCTGCAAGATTGGTGATGATCTGGTTATAAAAATTACTCAGGTTCATGATCGGACTCCAGAACATACCGATATAAGTGCCAAAGGCGATAAAGGTACCAAGGGATACCTGATCTGTACCAAGAATGCGGATGCCGACAAAGTACATGGCAGCAACACCAAGACCCCAGGAAAAATCAATAATGGAACCAAGACTGTCATTCATGCGGCAGGCTCTTATGAAAGAATGTCTGTGTTCTTTTACCAGTTCACGAAAGGTTTCTGCCGTTTCCTGCTCAGCCGTAAAGCTCTGGATGACCCGGATGCCGGAAATATCTTCGTGGATAAAGGCATTCAGGTTGGAAGCTTTCTTACGAAAGATCTGCCAGCGTTTGTGGGAGATCGTCTGGATCAGCCACATACCAAGAGCCATTAGCGGAAGTGAACAGAGGGCTGCCAGGGCAAGAGGCGGATTCTTGACCAGCATGATCCCTGCTACAGCAATGACAGTCAGCAGATCAGGGATCATGGTAGTAACAAAATTGCCAAGGACATCCTTAAGGGAATTGATATCACCGATGATCCTCGACAGGATCTTACCGGTAGGACGGCTGTCGAAGAAGTTAAAATCCAGTGTCTGGATATGGGTATACAGTTCCTGTCTTATCGTAACCAGAATGCTGTTTGTAATGTCTGCCATGAGATACATACGAAGTCTGATCCCGGCAACCATCAGCAGATTTAGAACAGCAGCAGCCAGAATGAGCCGGACAAGACCTGACATATTACCGGATGTAATATCGTTGTCAATGGCATATTCCATGAACAGGGGATTCAGCAGGGATACAACAACACAGAAGCCCATGATCACAAGAACAAATGTAATTTTCTTTTTATAGAAGAGCAGATAGGAGAACAGACGTTTTAAGGTATTCCGTTTGCTGGTTCCTGTGGAATGCTCATCTTCTTTATAGGAATTAACACTCATGGGTGAGTCCCTCCTTTTCTTTTGATTCTGTGTCCTGTCCATACTGGGCAAGATATGTTTTATAATACAGTCCTTTCCTGGCAAGCAGAGACTGGTGGGTACCACGCTCGGCAATACTGCCATTTTCCAGGATGATAATTTCATCGGCATGACAGACAGCACTGATCCGGTGACCGATGATGATCTTGGTGGTATCGGAAAGTGACTGCAGTGTTTCGTGGATATTCTGCTCGGTTTCCATATCAAGGGCAGAAGTTGAATCATCCATAACAAGTACAGGATCCTTCTTGGCAAGGGCTCTGGCAATTGTGATACGCTGTTTCTGTCCACCGGAGAGCCCAACACCACGTTCTCCAATGACGGTATCGTACTGCAGGGACATTTTTTCCACGAAGCTTTTCGCCTGGGCATTCTGGATCGCAGATCTGACAGCATTTGCAGAGAGTTCATTTTTCTTGCCAAGCTTTACATTTTCCTGGATCGTATCAGAGAAAAGGAATACGTCCTGCATAACCGGAGAAACTGAACTGCGAAGCTGCTTCAGGGAGAGCTTTCTGATATCTATGTCATCCAGATAAACGGCACCTTCTGATACATCATAAAGACGCTGGAGAAGGTGGATGATAGAACTTTTGCCGGCTCCGGTAGCACCCATGATACCAATTGTCCTGCCGGGTTCCACACAGAAGGAAATATCGTGAAGGATTTCATAACCGTCAGCCTTATGAAAAGAGACGTTTGAGAATTCTACTTTTCCCTTTACGGAAGGAAGGATGACCGGGTTTTCAGGATCTTTAATGCTTGCCGTTTTCGCATAAATTGCTTTTAATTTTTTGCTGGAGGCAATACCGCTTGAAAGGGAGTTAGTCAGCCAGCCAAGCATTTCCATAGGCCATACAATATTCATTGAGTAGGCGAGAAAGGCAGAGAGGGTTCCCAGGGAAATTTCTCCTTTCATGACAAATACACCGCCGATCATCAGCATGGCAAGAGGAAGCAGTTTGGTAATCAGACTGATATAGGGAGAGTACTTTATGAAAACCTTTGACTGCTCCATATTCAGGTCATAGTAGCGTTTATTATGGGATAAAAATTTCCCTATTTCAAATTTTTCTCTTGCAAATGCCTTTACGGTTCGGACACCGGCAAGATTTTCCTCTGCAACCGTATTTAAGGTGGCATTTTCCTCACTGATGGCTTCGTAGATAGAACCAAGCTTGTGTTCCATGGTAATGGCAATGCAGGCAGAGGCGATCATACAGAGCGTGGGAAGCAGAGCAAGACGCCAGTCAAGACTGTACATACAGAACAGCACGATGAAAGTGTGGATTATGACTTCAAGGATCAACATTCCTACGAAGGAAAAGCAGTCCCAGATCCTGTCAATGTCATCCTTGATCCGGCTCATCAGTTCACCGGTTCCGGTTTCATCAAAGAAATCCGCACTCAGTGACTGGATGTGGTCAAACAGCCGGGTACGCATTTCTGCCATGATTCTGGACCCTGTTACATCGAAGGTGAATTCTTTAGTATATTGGAAAATACATCTGCCAACGCCTACGAGAAGTATGCCAAGCAGAAGTGGCAGAAGCAGATCCATGTTACCGCCTACAATGACATCATCTACGATATGTCTGGTAAGCTGTGGTGAGAGCATATCAAGAGATACGCTGATGATCATGGAAGCAATGGCGAAAAAATAGGCCAGACGGTGCTCCCAGAGATAAGTTGTTATTTTTTTCATGTATTCCTCTCTCAGTGAAACATACTGAAGATAGCTGCCGGTGAGTTCACTTTTCAGTATGTAAGAATAAAAAAGCTGCCATGGAAATTACCATAGCAGCTGTAAACAGCAGTATCAGATTGTCTGGTTAAAAGGATCAGGTCAGTTCCAGATGGTACTTCCTGCAGACAAGAGGGTAATTTCTTCTTTGAAACAGCTATAGAATTGTGAATGTAAAGTACTGCGGTTGATCACGGTATATACCCTCCTTTCTACTTTGACCAGTTAATAGTTATGCGATATGTAAACATTACAACGAACATTTGTACTTGTCAACAGGTATTTAATTAAATGTTGTATTTCAGGATCAAATGACGTAAAATATACAAAATATACAGGGGGAAATTTATATGGTTACATTACTTTCCAAAATTTTTATCAAAAACCGCGAACAGACAGAAAACCCGGAAGTACGGCAGGAGTATGGTATGCTGTGTGGAGCGGTTGGAATCTTTTTAAACCTGCTGCTCTTTGCAGGGAAAGCGATCGCAGGAGCAGTCAGCGGATCCATTGCCGTGACAGCAGACGCATTCAATAACCTTTCAGATGCCGGTTCATCGATCATCACACTGGTCGGTTTTAAAATGTCCGGACAGAAGCCTGACAGTGAGCATCCCTTTGGACATGGCAGGATAGAATACATAGCAGGATTTCTGGTATCTGTGATCATACTGATCATGGCTTTTGAACTGTTCAAATCATCAGTGGATAAGATCCTGCATCCGGAGCCGGTAGAAGCCGGTATGCTTGTGATCCTGATCCTGATCTTTTCCATACTCGTAAAAGTATATATGTTCGCATATAACAGATCTGTTGCAGCCAGGATAGAAAGTGAAACAATGGGAGCCGCAGCAAAAGACAGCCTGAGCGATACGATCGCTACCTTTGTGGTACTTGCTACTACTCTGCTTGCCAGATTTACTGGGATCCAGGTGGATGGATTCTGCGGTATCGTAGTAGCAGCCTTTGTCTGTATGACGGGAATCAGTGCTGCGAAGGATACGATCAGTCCGCTGCTGGGACAGCCACCTACACCGGAATTTGTAAACCGGGTGGAGGAGATCATCATGGAATATAAGGATCAGGGGATACTGGGGATCCATGACCTGGTAGTACATAATTACGGCCCTGGCAGAGTTATGCTTTCGGTGCATGCAGAGGTACCATCTACAGGAAATCTGTTGGAGCTGCATGATCTGATCGACAGGATCGAGCATCGTCTGACAAAGGAACTGAGCTGCAGTGCAGTGATCCATATGGATCCTGTCTGTCTGAATGATGAACTGACCAATGAACTGAAGGAGAAGGTTGAAAAAATTATAGAGGGAATGGAGGGGAAGGTAAGCTTCCATGATTTCAGGATCGTAAAAGGACCAACCCATACAAATCTGATTTTTGATATCCTTCTGCCCTATGAGTATTCCATGACGGATGAACAGGTAGTAGCATATTTGAAAGAAAAGATTGCAGAGATCGATCCGACTTATCAGGCTGTGATCGATGTGGATAAGGCATATGTGTAGGAGCAGGGCAGAAGACAGAATTTATGAATATATTTTCTGCCTTTTGGTAGTAAGCATTCCGGTAATAGGTCAGGCTATGATTGCTAATCAGGGTATCGGGGCAGAAAAGATCCATATGGGAATGTGGATCTGCATTCTTTTGGGTACGTTTCTGTTCGTAGGTGATATTCTGATGGCTTCCAGAGGGGAAAGAGAAGAAAAAATTCTCAGATGGATCCTTTTGCTTGGCTGTATCATGCGGATCGGATATACATTTTATAATGGTGTATTCAGCAGAGTCCATGATGTCTGGTATTATGATGATTATACCCAAAATAGTAAGGCCAGTTACCTGATGTGGCTGATAGAGAGAGGAAAATTGCCGGATACCTATGAAGGACAGCTGTATCATCAGCCGTTTTCATATTTTTTTACAGCAGGAGTATGTAAGATACTGCAGCTTATGACATATGATAGAAATATTTATTTCATAGGATCGATAGGTGGGAAACTTGGTTCCTGTATGGCCTCCTGTATGACCCTTCTGTTTTCTTTAAAGTTATGCAAAGAGTTGAAGATGAAAGCGGAAAATAAAATTCTGGCAATGTGGTTTGTGGCATTTCTGCCGGGAATGTATCTTGCAGCAGGCAGGATTGGAGAGGATGCTTTCAGTTGTCTGTTTGCAGTTATGGAAATCTATACGGCTCTGAAGTGGCAGCATGATTCCAGTTTCTGGAATACGGTTTATGCGGCGATCACATTTGGACTTGGGTTACAGACGAATTTAAGCTGCATTCTTCCAATGGGATTACTGGTTATTTTTGTACTGGAAAAAATGGTAAAAGACCATGAAAGAATAAAGAAATATATTGGACAGACAGCAATATTTGCCGGGATTGCAGCACCTCTTGGACTGTGGTTTTATATCAGAAATGCGATCAGGTTTGGAATCCCGTTTACCTATATTAATGAGCAGGAAGTTGGCAATATATTATGGACTGGAGAACATTCTCTGTGGGAGCGATTTGCCCCAATAAACTGGAGAAATCTTATTTCGTCACCATACGCTAACACATATGAAGATTATAATCTTTCTACCTACTTCCTGAAATCGGAAATATTTGGTGAGTTCTCTTTTGAAATGGGGAAGGTTATTCCTTATACACTTCTGATCATCAATCTGCTGATGACAATTTTCCTGATTGCTTTTATGTTTAGATGGATCACAAAAAGAGAAAAAGAGCATGATGAATGGGCGCTAATGGGAATGTTTGCGTTTTATCTGCTGTTTATTTGTTATTCGTATTATAAAGAGCCTTTTGGCTGCAGTATGGATGCAAGATATTTTCTGATCGTGCCTATTCTGAAAGTAGTATTACTTGGAAAGCTTTCAGAGAGCCTGAACCTGGCTTTGGCTGCAGGAAAAGGATATGCTGCTTTGATGAAGGCAGCTATGCTGCTGTTTGGGACAGCATCGATTGTCATGTTCTGTACGATAAGCTGAAAACAGACTTGGGATGTAAGAGGAGAAGAGATGCCATGAAACAGGTTCTAGAAAAAAGAAGTTCCAGGGTTTTTGCCTGTGCAATTGGATTTCGAATATTCGTATATTTTTGCTCGGTTATTATCATGTGTTTGTTTGGTGATTATCAGAAACCATTGGAAATGAATGATTTTCTGGATGCATGGAGTAGATGGGATACTGTTAATTATATTAATATTTCAGAGGTAGGATATGAGGGAGCCATAGAAAATGGACAGCATTTATTTTTGGTTTTTTATCCGCTTTATCCATGGCTGATCCGGACATTAAATCTGTTTGTACATAATTCAAGAATTGCAGCAATGATGATTTCAACTGTGTGTTTTGCAATAGGATGTGTATATCTGGATAAAATAACTACTTTGGAATTTGACAGAAGATGCGCAACAAAAACGATGATGTTGCAGGCAGTTTTTCCCTTTGGATTTTTTTTCGGGGCGATTATGACAGAATCCCTGTTTTTTGCATTATCTGCAATGTTTTTTTATTACTTGAGGAAGCATAGGTTTTTTGAAGTTGCATTTGTTGGCTTTCTGGCTTGTCTTACAAGAAATCAGGGAGTATTACTTATAATAGCAGTTATTGCTGAACTTTTTGAAAGTGGACAATTGCTGAAGAGAATGAAAGGAAATGACTGGAAAGGAATTTTTACAGAGATCATATGGCCTGGGATTAAGTGTATGCCAATGATAGGGGGTACACTGGTTTATATGGTGATAAATTATATGATAGAAGGAGATCCGTTCCGTTTTCTTTATTATCAGAAAAATCATTGGGGCAACAGGTTGGTTCCTATTTGGGATACGTTAAAATACGTGAGCAGTTATACTGCTCAGAAATGGTATACACCGGAGGGAATGGCATTATGGGTACCGGAATTTGTTTTGATATTTATATATATAGCAGTAATAGCATATGGGATAAAAATTAAAATTAGTGCTGCTTATTTGTGGAATCTGATTGCATATTTCCTTTTGACATATTCATCCTCATGGCTGATCAGCGGTGCAAGATATACGTTATGTGCAGTGCCCCTGTTTATGATTACAGGGCAATTTATCACAAAACACGAAAGAATTGGAAAGATACTTATTGGACTGTCTTGGACATTGATGATAATTTACATGACAGGCTATTATCAGTGGAAACAGATAATGTAGCATACAGGGGAAGTTTTGCAGGAAATCTGTTGCAAGACCAGATGTTTCCGTGTATAATTCCAAGTGGAAAAGATTGTTACTAAAATAACAAATTCAAGGATAAAATAAATAACAGTGAGGAGAATGGATCATGAAGAGACCTACAGTTTTAATGATTTTGGATGGTTATGGACTGAATGACAGAAAAGACCATAACGCAGTAGCAGAAGCGAATACACCAGTTATGGACAAGCTGATGGCGGAGTATCCTTTTGTAAAGGGAAATGCCAGTGGTATGGCAGTTGGTCTTCCGGAAGGACAGATGGGAAACTCAGAGGTTGGTCATCTGAATATGGGTGCAGGACGTATCGTATATCAGGAACTGACAAGAATTACCAAAGAGATCAAGGATGGTGATTTCTTTAAGAATCCGGCACTGCTTGATGCAGTAGAGAACTGCAAGAAGAATAATTCTTCCCTTCATCTGTTCGGACTGCTTTCCGATGGAGGTGTACACAGCCATATTACACATCTGTTCGGACTTCTTGAACTGGCTAAGAGAAATGGCCTTGAGAAGGTTTATGTTCACGCATTCCTTGACGGACGTGATACCCCACCTGCCAGTGGTAAAGGATATGCAGAAGAGCTGGAAGCAGAAATGAAGAAGCTTGGTGTAGGCGAGATCGCAACAGTCTGTGGTCGTTATTATGCAATGGACAGAGATAACAATTATGACAGGGTAAAGCTTGCCTATGATGCACTTACTAAGGGAGAAGGGCTTAAGGCAGACAGTGCAACAGAAGGAATCCAGGCATCCTATGACAGAGATGAAACAGATGAGTTTGTAAAGCCTACTGTTGTGATGAAGAATGGGGCACCTGTGGCAACCATTAAGGACAATGACTCAGTGATCTTCTTTAACTTCAGACCTGACAGAGCAAGAGAAATTACCAGGGCATTCTGTGATGATGATTTCAAGGGATTTGAAAGAGGAGAAAGAATCAAGACTACTTATGTATGCTTCTCTGATTATGATCCGACAATTCCGAACAAGGAAGTAGCATTCAAAAAGATTTCTGTTACCAATACCTTTGGCGAATGGCTGGCAGCGCATCATATGAAGCAGGCAAGAATTGCCGAGACAGAGAAGTATGCACATGTTACCTTCTTCTTCAATGGTGGTGTGGAGAAGCCAAATGAGGGAGAGGACAGAATCCTTGTAAATTCCCCTAAGGATGTTGCTACTTATGATTTAAAGCCTCAGATGAGTGCGTACGAAGTATGTGACAAGCTGGTAGCTGCTATCAAGTCCGGTAAATATGACGTGATCATCATTAACTTTGCTAACCCGGATATGGTTGGTCATACAGGTGTTGAATCAGCAGCAATCAAGGCGATCGAGGTAGTAGATGAGTGTGTCGGCAAGGCTGTAGATGCGATCAAGGAAGTAGATGGACAGCTCTTTATCTGCGCTGACCATGGAAATGCAGAGCAGCTTGTTGATTATGAAACAGGAGCTCCTTATACAGCGCATACAACAAATCCTGTTCCGTTCATTCTTGTAAATGCAGATCCTTCTTATACTTTAAGAGAGGGCGGTTGTCTGGCAGATATCGTTCCTACGCTGATCGAGCTGATGGGTATGGAGAAGCCGGTTGAAATGACAGGAAAATCTCTGCTGATTAAGAAATAGGCTATTTTATAAAATAGATTCATATGACCGCACGTTTAACAGATGATATAGTTGAGCGTGCGGTTTTGTTTAGGGTAAATATGGTGTGAGGGAAAACATGGACAGGAAAAAAGAAAATCTGGAGTATGGTGTTATAACAATAATATCGGTAGGTGTTTTTTTGATCATAGCCGGTATGCTGACGGGAAAGGGACTACTGGATTCCACAGTATATAATTCATATGCATTGCAGGCAGATTCCTGGAGACAGGGAAGGTTGGATCTTGGACAGGATTATCCATGGCTTGAACTAGCCATCTATCAGGGAAAGTATTATGTCAGTTTTCCACCATTTCCTTCTTACATTTTATTTCCGCTGACTTTTATTTTTGGCAGCAATACACCAGATGCCTGTATCCTGTTTATCAGTAATCTGTTGTGTACATTTTATATGTACAGATTGGCCGTGAAAGAAGGAATAAATCCGCAGGCAGCCATGTTGGAAACTTTACTGGCAGTGATTTGTTCTGATTATGTATTCGTGATGTTGGATCCCTCAGTGTGGTTTATTGCACAGGCAATGTGTGTCACTTTGTCAGTAGCAGCTGTTTATTATGCTGTTGAAGGAAGGGGTGGGCTTGCGCTGGCATTATGGGCATGTTCGGTTGGATGCAGGCCGATGCAGATCGTTTTTATACCATTACTGTTATATCTTTTATATCAGAAGGAACATATGGACTGCCCGGAAAGAAAAGTATTGGAAATGATCAGGAGAAGAGTTTTATGGTTTGTACCGGTAACATTAATAGCAGTATCTTATATGGTTCTGAATTATGTCAGATTTGGAAATATTTTAGAGTTCGGACGTAAATATTTGCCAGAGTTTGTAAATGAACCCAATGGACAGTTTAATGTTATATATATGAAAGAACATATAAGGCAACTGTTCGCATGGCCGCGGTTTGATGAAAATGGACGTATGATTATTGATAATATGGGAAATTTGAGCATGATGCTGATCACGCCTGTTTTTGCTATATGTATTTTATATATGATTTATTCTGTTGCAAAGGGGAATACTACCTTACTGAAGAAGCTGATTTTTGTAAGCATACTGGCAACGATTTATATGACGATCATTGTCATGCACAGGACAATGGGAGCATGGCAGTTTGGCAACAGATATTCCAACGATATTATTCCCTGGATTTATCTGGGAATTTTGTGGTGTGATAAGGAGTATCCGAAGCTGATTAAATATCATATACCATTTGCGGTATGGGGGCTCTGTCTGAACCTTGTGGGCAGTGTAGCCGTTTATAATTGGTGGATCTGATAAATTCTGATGTCTCCACTGGTAAATACGCAGGTGAACAGCTGGTCAAACAGGGTTTCATCCAGAGCAAAGCTGCTTCGTTCCCAGGAAGAGATCATGATATAATCTACATCATACTTTTCAAATAAAGCGGCAGAAGCAGCCGGATCCTCAAACATGCTTTTTACATCCTGCACCTTTTGCTCATCGTAGATGCCATGAGTAGAAAGAAGGAGAGGAGAACCGCTTACAATATTGCGGCCAGTCAGGGAAGTGATCTCATTTACATGACGGTCATTGGTCAGGATCACAGTGTCCGGGGGAGTCGACTGCTCAATATAAAGAGCTGCCTCTACGTGATTGTTTGCATAAAGAGTGTAATCGGAAACTATTTCCCGGCCGAGGGTCAGAATGGCGGAAACACAGGAAAACAGAAGAAAGCAGACAGTCCAAAGACGGACACCTGGAAGACGTTTTGCTTTCTGATAGATCCAGTCTCCATAGTCTGCACAGAGGCAGCATAGAAACAGATAGACCACATACAATAGCTTGTTATTGTCATATGTGTTAGGAGAGAAAGAGATCAGCTCCATGACAAACCAGATCAGAAAAGCCGGACATATGATGGCAAAGGTTTTCTTCGAGCAGTAGATTAGTGCTGGGATCAGTAGGAGAAAGATCACACCAAAGTTTTTGATATAAAACCAGAGATAAGGATCTCCCTGATTTGACCAGTTAAAGTGACTGGTGGTAAAGCCAGAGCCAGATGCCTGGGAGAATGTCCAGTTAAAGAGCTGGGGCAGGGCAAGCATCAGTATGATGACAAGATAGATTCCCCAGGTGAAAAGCAGCTCCTTACAGCCATTCTGCTTTATATAGGAACAGAGTGCAGTGATGCCAAAAAGAAATAACAGTGCAAGAACAGAAAGGCATATTTTCATAAAAACAGGACTGTCGCTTCCGGCTTCTCCATGGCTGAAAAGCTGTAGAATACTCATACCGGTAAAGAAGGAAAGACAAAGAAAAAGGCCGGGCTTTTTTATGGGAAGTTTATGAGGCAGGCTGTGGTATAACTGCATCAGAAGCCAAGAAGCACTGACCATGGCCATAGCCAGAAATGAATGGGTATGGATCATAGGAAGAGCTCCGACAAGCAGTGCGCAGAAGGCAAAAAGGTCTTTTTCCTGATGATACACAGCGCGCCACAGAAGCCACAGACAGGGAAAAAGCACAGCATAGCCAAAGAGTGTGGCACGCTGCGGCAGAAGCATATCCACGATAACGTTGACAAAGCGGATGTTATTGCTGATCAGGTTTGTCGGAGTCTGATAATATTCCGTGAAAATATTCTGAAAGAAATAAGTCTTATTATTTGTCCAGTCCAAAAAGTAAAGAAATCCAAGTCCTCCATTATAAAAGAATAAAAACCAGGCAAGGCAGGCTTTTGAAACTTTTTTTAACCATGTATAAGCAAAACAGTAAAACCCTGTCATGACCTGAAGAATGGCAAAGTACATGGGAAACATATAGGCATAGCGAAGAGATGCTCCGAAGGTATACAGACTGGAGGAAATACTGTCGCAGAGAAACGGGTAGCAGAGTCTGTGACCGGGAGAGATCGTATATTCCGGTGGAAATGTCTGCTGAACGGAAATTCCGGTAATGACGCCAAGATGAAAGTTAATATCCCCATAGGAACATTGGCCAGTGTGTAGACCGTCTTCCTTTACCAGCAGAGTATGGGTAGAGAGCATATAAGCAAAAAGAATAAAGGTGGTGCTGCACAGGATCAGAAATATCCGGTGCTTTTTTAGAAAGGCGCGAATACATTCTCTGGATGGCAGATGATATGGAGCGTTTTCAGCTTTGAAAAAATCCAGCAGAAAAAGGATCAGCGTACATGATCCGGCGGCCAGAATATGGGACAGCTTTGAAAAACCGAATATAAAGGAAAAAAGAGCGGGTATCCACATCAGAAGGACGCTGCCTAAAACGCTGCCGCACAGCAGCCTTGTGATCATATCTTTTTTGCGGAGCAGAAATCCGCTAAACAGGATACCACAGCCCTGAAAGTACAGAAACAGAACAGTGCCTGTGAGATTACCGAGAAAAGAACCGGTATGTACTAAAGTATTCATGATCGTTTCCTCTTTTACGAAAATGCTCATCAGCGAAATGCTGATTTTTCATTATGTTATCACAGAGTTTCTGAGAAAACAATGAAGAATACAGTATACCACTGTGTTTCTTAAGATAACCTGAAGATAATCTTAACATTAGGGCAGGTACATTGACACATGGGAAATGCTCTGCTAGCATGAGAATATCGAAAGTGTATTAACTGTAATAATACACGTACAAATAGGGAAACAGATTCGCTCAGATTGAAAGAGAGGGGGACGCTATGATTTATATTGATGTCAGGGACAGCAGGCCTATATATGAGCAGATCGTTGAAAAGACCAGAATGCTGATACTGCGTGGGGTGATCAGGAAGGATGAGAAACTGCCGAGTGTTAGAAATATGGCAGTAGAGCTTTCCATCAATCCCAATACCATACAACGGGCATACGGGGAGCTGGAACGGCTTGGTTACATTTATACAGTAAAAGGAAAGGGGAATTTTGCATCTGGAAAAGAGTCACTTCTTACGGAGTACAGGAAAGAACTGCTTGATAAAATTACACAGACCAGTGAACTGGCATTCAGCATCGGAGTGACAGAAAAGGAACTGACAGAGGCAGTTCTGGCGGCGGAAGGGAGAGCGTGAGATGATAGAGATCAGAAATATCAGCAAGTCGTTTGACGGGATCAGGGCAGTAGATAATGTCAGTGTCTCAATAAAGGAAAATACCGTATTTGGACTGATCGGAACAAACGGAGCAGGAAAGAGTACACTCCTGCGGATGGTTGCAGGAGTACTGGAACCGGATGAAGGGGAACTGGCAATAGATGGTCTTGCTGTATTAAACAATGTTGAGGCAAAGAGAAAATTTTATTTTATCGCTGACGAGCCATATTTCTTTGCAAACAGTAATGCAATGGATATGCAGAAATATCTTTCCAGCGTTTATCCTGAATTTATGACAGAGGATTTTTATAGTTATCTTGTAAACTTTGGCCTGGATAAAAGGCGCAAGGTCAATACCTATTCCAAAGGAATGAAAAAGCAGCTTGCCCTGATCTGTGGCATTTGCAGCAACGCAAAATATCTTCTCTGTGACGAAACCTTTGACGGGCTTGATCCTGTTATGCGCCAGGGGATCAAAAGTATCTTCGCCAGTGAAATGGAAAGAAGAGGACTGACACCGGTCATTGCTTCCCACAACCTGCGGGAACTTGAGGATATCTGTGATCATGTGGGACTGCTTCATAAGGGAGGAGTGCTGCTGTCCAAGGATCTTGAGGATATGAAATGCAACATCCAGAAGGTACAATGTGTTTTTGCAACCAGTGAGGATGAAACAAGGGCGATCGGGGCACTGGATATTATGAAAAATGAGAAGAGGGGATCGTTAAATACGCTTACCGTACGTGGCAACAAGGCGGAAATCCTGGCGATCTTTGCTACTGTCAATACTGTATTTTTTGAGGCTCTTCCTTTATCTCTTGAAGAGATCTTTATCAGCGAAACGGAGGTAGTCGGCTATGATATCAAAAAACTCATTCTGGGTTAGTCTGAAGGAAAATAATAAAAGGAGAATCTGGCTGTGGATATTAAGTGCATTTACTTATCTTGTGGTATTGCCGACGGTGACAGCCATGTTTATCAGCAGTTATAAAACAAATAACAGTTATTTGATTGAACAGTATGGGGAAAGCGCAGGCATGGCAAGAATCCGGCAGGAGACCATGAATCAGCTTCTGCAGATATTTAATGGGGATAATCTTCTGCTTCTTGTGATAATTTCGGGAGTTGCCATAGTCAGCGGAATACAGGGCTTCAGCTATCTTTATCATAAGAATAAAATTGATTTTTATCAGGCAGCTCCTGTGAAACAGAGCCGGCGGTTTCTGACAATCTGGTTAAATGGAGTTCTGGTATATCTGATACCAGGATTTGCTGGTACTGTATTATGTCTGCTGGTTATGGCAGGAAATCAAATGCTGACTGCAGAAATTCTGCAGCAGACCGGAATTGCCTTTTTCCTGCTTTTGTTTGTATATCTTGGCTGTTATCATATGACCATTCTGGCAGTCATGCTGACGGGAAATGTTTTGATTACGTGTCTTGGAACTGGTGTTTTTTTCTTATATGAATGGATGGTAAGAAGTGTGCTCTCTGGCTATAAGCTGATGTTTTTTCCACATTATTCCACATTTAACCAGTCGGATATGCCGTATTTCTCGCCAATCGCCATGTTTATCCGTTACAGTGAAAAAAGAAGTGAAGGACAGGCGGGTATCCTCGGAACGGTGCTGCAGCTTTCCCTGTTCAGCGGAATTGTGCTGGCTCTTGCATACTGGTGTTACCGGAAACGTCCGGCAGAAGCAGCCGGCAGAGCAATGGCTTTTAAAGTAACACAGCCTGTGATCAAAATTGCACTTGCCATACCGGCATCACTGTTTGCCGGTCTGATTGTCAGTAATATAGTGGGATATTCACCCTTATGGAATAGCGGATCACCTGGTTTTCCTGTCTTTTCCATGGCCATTGTAGTGGTTGTGGTATGCTGCCTGATGCAGGTGGTTTATGAATTTGACATTCGTGGGATTCTGCACAAAAAATGGCATATTCTGATATCCAGTGCAGCAGCTGCATTGATCTTCCTTGTATTTTCAAAGGATCTTACTGGATATAACAGCTATGTGCCAAAGGTCGACAGGGTGAGCAGTGCAGTATTGATTTCACCCTATGAATACAGTGTATATGGTGATGATTATTATGACGAAAACCTGAAATATGAGGATCGTATGGAGTATCTGGCAGATAATATGTATTTGTCAGATATTGGATCACTGAATAAATTATTGCAGAAATCTATTGATAGTCTTGGAAAATATTCTGACCTGAGTGCTCTTTACGAGGATGAGAATGCAGAATGGTATTGTTTGAACGTGATGTACCGGATGGGAAACCATAAGACTGTACAGCGGGAATTTTATGTGAATATGAAGGATCAGGAGACACTTGACCTGCTTGACCGGGTGATTGATTCCGAAGAATATATTTCTGCAGTATATGGAAAAATGATGGATACCATATATCAGATTATGGAGAAGCATGCAGACGGTATAAAGCTTAGCTATACCTATGGAAACAGCATTGATGCCGGTAAACTGTCTGAGGAAGATGCACTGACATTGATGAAGTGTTTTATGGAGGATATCAGAAAAACTGATTTTTCAGAAACCAGAAAGGAAATATCTTACGGAAGTCTGGAAATTGCAGTGCAGCAGGACAATGGATTTTATACTATGAATCGGCATAAGGAATTCAGGATATATCCTTCTTATGAGAATTGTGCAGCATTTCTGAAGGAAAAGGGACTTTATAAGGAAATATTTATTGATCCTGATGAGGTTGAGAAAATACAGGTTATCAATTATAATTGGGATAAATCGAATACAGATATGGCAGTAGCAGATACAGCAGTTTATACGGAAAGTATGATAGACAGCGCAGAACCGGTATATTATGAAGATACCTATGCATATGAGGGCGATCCTTATATGGTAAGACAGACCTATAGCGACAGGGATAAAATTGAGGAAATCAGTCACAAGCTGTATCCGATGGATCAGGGTGGGGCTGACTTTACCTCAGATGTGGATTTTGATACAGATTATGAGGTAATTGTCTATTTTAAACCGGAAAGCAGTATTACGGCAAGCTATACCGGCTCTGTCGGATGCTATTTCCTGAAGGGTGAAGTGCCTGAATATGTACAGGAGGATACTGCCTGTCAGGAATAATGCTGTTGACAACAGGAGGATAAAGGATGAAGGTAAGGCAGGAAGGAAACAGACTGATCATAGCAGAGGGCGTTTCACAGGTATGGATCGATCCATGGGGAGAAAATTCTGCCAGGATCAGGATGACAAAAGAAGCCAGAATGGATGAGAATGACTGGGCGCTGACAGAGCCTGTGAAGGAATGTATTCCGGTCATCACTGAAAAGGAGCTTGATATCACTGATCCATGGTACAAAGGGGATGAGTGGACGAAATATCATATGACTGGGAAGGAATATACCATGGTCAATGGTAAGCTTACGGTGAAGATCAATCCGGAGGGCTGGATCAGCTTTTATAATCAAAAGGGAGAACTGCTGACAGCAGAGTACTGGAGAAACAGAAACAGGATCAATCGTTATGCGGTTCCTTTAAGGATTGATGCCAGGGAAATGAAGCCCGTGCAGGGAACTGATGAATATGAAGTGACCATGCGGTTTGAGGCTTTTGATGATGAAAATATCTATGGTATGGGACAATATCAGGAGAAGAACCTGAATAAGAAAGGTGCGATTCTTGAACTTGCACAGCGAAACAGTCAGGCCAGCGTTCCCTTTATGGTATCCAGCAGGGGTTATGGACTTTTCTGGAATAATCCGGCGATCGGAACAGCTGCCTTTGGGGCAAATAAGACAGAGTGGTATGCAAAGCGGACAAAAAAGATCGACTACTTTATTACAGCAGGGGATACACCGGCTGAGATAGAAAAGCAGTATAGTGATGCCACGGGACGTACGCCCATGATGCCTGAGTTTGGTCTTGGTTACTGGCAGTGCAAGCTGCGCTATCGGAATCAGGAGGAGCTTCTGAAGGTAGCAAGGGAGCATAAGAGAAGAGGTCTTCCCATGGATGCCATTGTCATTGACTTTTTTCACTGGTCCATGCAGGGTAACTTTGAGTTCGAAAAGCGTGACTGGCCGGATCCGGAGGCGATGGTAAAGGAACTGAAGGAGCTTGGAATTGAGACAGTAGTTTCCGTATGGCCTACTATTGACGAAAGAAGCAAATATTTCGGAGAGATGAGCGATAATGGCTACCTTGTCCGGACAGACAGAGGCTGTGGTGATCACATGACCTGGATGGGAAATACGATCTTCTATGATGCCACACATCCGGGAGCAAGAAAGTTTGTCTTCGATAAATGCAAAAAGAATTATTATGACAAGGGAATCAGGATCTTCTGGCTGGATGAAGCCGAGCCGGAGTATGGACCCTACGATTTTGACAATTACCGTTATTATGCGGGACCGGCGCTGCAGTGCAGCAATATTTATCCGGTGATGTATGCGAAGGGCTTTTATGACGGTCTGAAGGAAGCCGGAGAAAAGGAGATTATGAGCCTTGTACGCTGTGCATGGGCAGGCAGCCAGAAATATGGTGTGCTGACCTGGTCTGGGGATATCCATTCTTCCTTCCGTGCCATGAGAGAACAGCTTCAGGCAGGACTGAATATGGGTATGGCCGGTATTCCCTGGTGGACTTCTGATATAGGAGGCTTTATCGGCGGTGATATTACAGATCCGGCATTTAAAGAGCTTCTGGTCAGATGGTTTGCATGGGGAGCTTTCTGCCCGGTATTCCGTATGCACGGTGAAAGATCACCCTGGTATGAGAGAGAAGAGGAGTTTATTGACGGTATCCGTCAGCTTACCTCCGGTCAGGATAATGAAGTATGGAGCTTTGGAGAGGACAATTATGAGATTCTCAAAAAGTATCTGTTCCTACGTGAAAAGCTTCGTCCCTACATTCGTGAGTGCATGAGAAGAGCCAGTGAAACGGGAGAACCTGTCATGCGGCCGCTGTTCTTTGATTTCCCGGAAGATCAGAAGGCATGGGAGACAGAGGATGCCTATATGTTTGGAAAAGATCTTCTGGTAGCCCCTGTGATGGAAGCAGGCATATCAGAAAGAGCAGTATACCTTCCGGCAGGCACCAGATGGAAAGAAAGTGCTACCGGCAGGATATATGAAGGCGGTGAAACAGTAAGTGCCAGTGCACCGATCGACATTATTCCAGTCTTTATCAGAGAAGGTGCAGATATTTCCGTCTATGAGAACTGAGAAGGTAACAGAAGCAGGAGATAGTCTCTGAGAAAGGAGACAGCTTCCGAAAATAAATACAGAAAAAGATAACAGACATTCGGAGAAATCTGGGTGTCTGTTTTTATGCTGTCATGCCACTGGAGATTTTTATATTTCGAAAAGTTTCGTAACTCATGTGTAGATTTGAACAAAAGAGACAGGCGTACTGGATGGCTATGATGAAAATCCCGGTTATGTAGATACAGAGGGCAGAACAGAGATCACTAACAAAAGAAGATCCCGGACAGGTGATGATATGAGTCTGACCCTATGGCTGATAGTACTTGGCACGTCCATGAGCTGTACAGGTATAGCTATAGCAATGCAATATAGAAAGTCAACAAAAAAAGATAAGAAATAGCAACAAAAGCATAAAAAATGCGCAAAAATCGCCATGCGGTATACTCAGCATGGCGATTTCCAAGCGTAGATGATAGCAAAAATAGCATAGTGATATTGCATTGCGAAAACGATTACGGTAAAATACTACATAGGAATAGGATGTTGGATCATGTGTGGGATTCAGTATCCGACTGCAGGGTATCTGTGTATTGTGTGGCACAGCCTGTGGAGGTTAATAGTTTTACAAGGGGAGTATTGCTATGTTTAATCTTTCAAGAAAAATGAAAAGGATGCTTGCTGTTGTTCTGGTAGAAACGATTGTGGCTACCAATGTTTTTGTGTCATATGCTGAGGAAGACCACAGTATTATGTGCCAGATGACGGTAGAGGAAGCCGACGCAGCAGCAGAACAGGAACAGAAGAACGAGGAAGTTTCCGTTCCACAGGTGACCGAGAACAGTGAGACTGAAAATACAGAAGTGGAAGTACAGGAACAGGAGCCTGCAGTAATAGAGACGCCGGCAGAAGATGCGGCAGAAGAACCGGAAGAGACAGAGGTTCCTGTGGCAGAGATTCCGGAAGATACTGCAGAAGACCAGGAAGCAGTAGAAGCTGCTGATGGAGAAGAAATCCAAGCAGAAGAAGCTGCACCTGCAGAAAGCGCTGAGCCTGCACAGGAAGAACAGGAAGAAGCCACAGCACCTGCTCCTGAGCAGACAGAAAGCTCTGCAGAAGAGCAGACACAGAATACAAATAACAAGGACAGTAACGATAATAATGGCGATACCACTGAGTCTGAAGCACAGACATTGGAGGCTGAAGAAAGTAAGCCAGCAGCAGTGGCAATCCCTTCAGAAACACCCGCTACTATTGCAGAGGCAACCGAGCAGCCCACTGAAATCCCTGCTGTAACAGAAGTGGAAGAAAAGACTGAAGCTACACCGGAAGTGACTGAGGCAGCAACCGCATCACCCGAGGTAAAGAGTAAAAAGGTAGAACTGTCCAAGGATATGACAGATGAAGAAAAGGTAGAAGCACTGGATGGCTATTTCGCAGAAGAAGGTGAAGAAGTAACGGCCATGAGAAAGTTCGGACCTCTGACACTCTTTAATGTCTGCAAAGCAGCGGCTCCTGAAAATAGCGAAAAAACGGCGGAAGAACTTCTGAATGAAATCAACAAGATTACAGATGATTATTCTGTTTATACAAAAAAGATGGATCTGAATGGTCATATGCAGGCTGATATTGCTGCAGAGGTTCTGAATGTGAACAGCATGAATGAAATCGGAAGTGATGTAGAGTATGATCAGAGAGTAAAAGACTGTTATGTTGGCGAAATCAATATTAAGGATGGTGGGGTACTGGATCTAGGAAGTGCCACAGGAACATTGGAGCTTGGAAATGAAGTGGTTTACAGTGATGCAAATGGAGACCATATGAAGTATACCTATAAGGATGCTGATGGAAATTATCTGACCGAGTACACCACAAAGGATGGAAAGCGGTATACACCGTTAGGCGATCATATCATTGTTGTAAAGACTGATGAGAATGGAAATGAAACTGCATTTTATGTAAAAAAGGACAGAAGCTCAAATGTAGATGTGGCTGATAAATCAGACAATATATCTCAAAATATTGGAGCAATTACAGCTATTGCTACAGAACTTGCTCTGAAACAGGATACTGAAGGAATCAGCGCTAGCGTATCAGATAAGGTCAGAATTGATACAACAGGAAGCGAAACAGAGGTTACTGTTGTTAACATCACAATGTCCAAAGGTGAATCTGGAACTTATTATGAAGATTCCAAGGGAAATAAGCTGGTTAATCAGGCAGAGAATTTACAGATTTATACTAAAGATGACCAGATATGCATTATTAATGTGAATGTGTCTGATGCGACAGAAGAAACAGAAATTGATCTGCAGAAGTATACGATTAATGGAACGGGTACAGATGCCAGCTCGGCAAGTGAAGCAGCACAGAAGTATGCTGATAAGATCGTATGGAATTTTGGGAATTATACAGGAACGATTAATGTGGCAGGAAGCATTATTGGAAGAATTATAGCACCACTTGCAAAAGTAGTGTCCAAGGCAACCAGTACAGGATCTGTTGTTTCCCAAGAGTTTGAAGTAAGAAGTGGTGAATGGCATAGTGTTTCAACACCTACACCGAAAGTGACAGAAACACCTACACCTACACCGAAGGAAACGGCAACACCAACCGTAACACCGACGGCGACCCCAACCGCAACGCCGACGGCGACACCAACCGCAACCCCGACGGCGACCCCGACCCCGACGGC
>NZ_JAOQKJ010000019.1:0-28274 GCF_025567405.1 Suilimivivens aceti
TTCACTGCTGTAATTTATTCTGTTTGTAATCAACTTTCCCCCTCACACGGGAATTTCAAAAAACTATTGAGGCGCAGAAGCATTGTATCTCAAACTCTTTGAAATACAATGCTTCCCTGCATTTTCTATATCGTCATGTTGATATTATTACTTTACTATCCTGCACACTCTCTGGGAGTGACTGTATCTATCAAAAAAGAAGCCAGCAGTTTATTTACTCACTACTGACTTCCTATACTACTCATTTTATTTACTTCGCTGCGTCTCAAACATGTTTTTCATTTTAAACATAACCTCTGTTTTCCCGCCAGCCTTTTACATACCACCTGATTCTAACATATACCAGTTGCACGAATAATAAGAAAAATAGCAGATTGATTGGCAAGACTGTCTTTATCCAATCTCCAAAGTAGATTGCTATTTCCATGCTTATAAGTATTACCATTATGGTAATCATGTCCCAACATTATTTCTTATATAGACCTACAATCTTTATTCCGATGAATGCCAAAAATATTCCCGCAACCGCCAGACATCCCCCGTAAATCAGTATTCTTATTATCCAATACACAACTCCTGCAATGACCAGATTGGATAATCCGTTACTGATTTGTGCCGCTTCCTTTCCGATCTGTATTATCAAGCCTGCAATGGTCTGTGTGAATGTTGCAATTGCATCAAAGAATGTCCTGCAATCGGTGAGAAACTCTTTTTTCTGTATCATTTGAAAAATAGTAGTCGATGCAGAATACCATATCAGCAGAAACATCAATGCTTCATACATGACTGTTTTTGTTTTATATCTGCCTGCCAGTTTTTCCCTCTGTGTATCATACCTTTCCTTCGCTTTCAGATAAGCTGTCTGGTTACAATTCCAACACTTTTGATGGAGTACCGGCTTTTCAACCGGTATCTCTACTTTTTTCTGATGGGAGAGTGCATAGTCCCGTTCCTGTTCTGCCTGCCTTAGCTTATCTTGACATTCCTCTGTCATGATTTCGGCAGCGTGCGTTTTCTCTTTCTCGCTCTGCAACAATTCTTTTGTTTTCCTCAAGAAAAGCCAAGCGGGAATCTGCAAGGTTACTTGATAAAGTGGCAGGCAATGACTAAATAAAACTTTCCCTTATTTCCCTTACGATTATCTCATAAGGGCAAAAATAAGGGAAAGTTAGAAATATATTTCGGCAAACTGGAATTTAGTTTTGCGTGAGTTTTACATACTCCGCAACCAAAAAGATGTTTTTCAAATCTTCCTCATCTAATCCACGGTAGACAAACAAATCATCGTGTAGTGGCATTACTTCCTCGATATTTTCGCTTTCAATATGAAATTCTCCTGTGCTTAAATCAATGCCGACAAGAGCATTGCCTGTCTTATAGCTTTTTATATTAGGAAGCACACCTTTGGGCAATTTGTTGCGAGAGAATGCATTCTCTGTGATATTGAGTGCAACTATTTCTTGAAAAGCTGTATCGTTAAATACTTGATGGGCATATTTATTTCTGAAATATTGGTCTACTTCTGTTCCTGTTTTTCGGTTTGGCTTCATCACTGCATGGTGTGCTTCAAAAATTCGTTTCCACTCTGCAAGCATTTCTGCTGTTGGTTTAACGGTTAGCATTTTGTTTCCTCCTCTACAACTTCTAATTCTCTCAATCAGTTTTTAACTCCACCGTTTCTACACCTTAACAGAAAACAATCCGTGCTGATTGCAATAGAGAGAGCCCCCGACCGCTCCCAGCCCAGCAGCCAGTCCCCAGCAGCCATAAATCCGCATCCGACTGCGCCAAGAATGCACCAGCGGATGAACTGTTTCGTTTCTTCTTTCTTCATTTTCTTCGCTTCCTGTGCATCTATTTTATGGTTTTCATGCAAAAATCGCAGCGGTCATTGCCGCGTCCCAGCGTCATGCTTCTCTCCCAGATCAGCTTCGGATGCAGCCCGGTATAGCTGATGTCGTCGCTGTCGCAAAAGCAGCGGCACAGCTCCGGGCAGCCGTATTCTGTGCAGGTGTCGTGATAGGGACACTCCATCATATCCACACGCCAGACGCCGTTGCCGGTTTGCAGCTCTTTTGGGGCAAAGCCCGCCGCCGGGCCAAAAACGCTCCGGGTGGATTTGACAAAAACGCCTGGAACAAGGCGGTAAAGCCCCGGTATGTGCAGCAGGGCGGCAAGCTGTTTGTGGCTCGTTCTCGCCAGCCGCTCCACATAGCCGTGAACGGTTTGCAGTGCTTCTTCTTTCGGCATGACCCGCTGCAAGGTTTCGTAGGCCGCAATGCCCGGTAAGATTTGCCGTTTGAGGTGGTACTGCTTTTCCTTGCTTGCACCCGCGTTTTCAGCCAGCAGCGCATTCAGGCGCATATCAAAAGCGGCGTTCAGCTGCTTTGCCTGCGCAGGAAAACGTTGTGCCGCAGTCTCCCGGAAATCACGGGAAAGATAGGTTTCCTTCCTCTTCATCGTCCGTTACCCTTTCTTTTTGTACCCGCAGTCGCAGTAGGGCCCGCCGGAGGCAAGGGTGTACTGCCGCACAAAATTTGTCACACCGCTCGCTTCGCTCATGGTGTAGTCCAGATGGCACAGGGCGGGGGTCAGGTCGTACAGATCCAGCTCCTTCATCAGCACACAGATGCCGCATTTGGTAAAGCGTCCCTCGTAGCCGTTGCCATCCGGGTATTCGTAAAACTCCATGTTCCACGAATAGGGGTTGCGGTCGGCGGCTTTCATGGCAGCGGTGGCTTTCATGGCGGCAATATCCTTTGCGGTGAACTTGCTTTTTCCGCTTTTGCAGCAGAACCACTGCATGGGCTTTGTCATCATGGCTTTTGCATAGTAATCCGTCAGCCTGTCTACCTCGGGGCGCTGCGGCATAGAAAGAACGAACGCGCCAGTCATGGCACAGTTGACCAGATTCATTTTGAAGCGGTCGGCCTTTTCAAACTCCGGCAGCCTGCGGATGATCTGCCGGTATTGTGGCTTTGCCATTTTCGTGATGGCTTTTGCAGTGTCTGCATCATAGCCCAGCACCGCGGTCAGCTGCTTTTGAAAGGAACCGGCAAACAGCGCCCACATTCCAAAGGGCATTCCAGCGTATTTCATTGCAGATACCTCCCGGCTTCCGCTTCCAGTGCCTGCCACACCGGGTAGGCTGCGCCATGTTCATCGAAAAATTTCTTAAGATCCCGATTCAGCGCACTCATTTCGTCGATGGCGTTCATGGCATGGTCGGAGGCGCAGAGCTTGCCCAGCGAAGTGGCACACATCAGCTTGAAAAAGCGCAGGCAGGTCTTGCGGTATTTCTCCCCTTCAAAGTCTGCATCCTCCTTGGGCAGAATGGTGTGCCCGGCATCTCGGATGGCGCGGTATCCCTCGATGTTGGCATTCAGCACACGGTTCAGGTACGCGGTATCTCCCCGGAGCTTTTTCAGGTCGCCGTCTGTCTTATAGCAGGCGAAGGCCGCAGGCATCACAAACGCGGCATGGCAGAGCAGATAGTCCTCCATGTTCGGCTCGTAAACAACCTTATATTTTGTGCCGTGGAAGATGCGCCTGATCAGCTGTTTATTGGAGATTGCACCCGGCAGCTGTCCGATGGTGATCTTTTTCAGGTCGATGGAGACCACCCGGTCAGCCTCCCGATGCCCCGCAGAAAGCGCAAAGGCAAACAGGACGTTCTTCCCCGGCAGCTCCGCCGCCAGCGCCCTCGCCTGCACATTGTTCCCCACAAAAACGATGCTCTTCGTCCGGTTCGCCCGCAGCGTGTCCAGAACGGAATCCAGCTGTGTATAGCGCAGGACCACAAAGATCACATCGTACATTGCATCCGGTGCAAGTTCAGTCACCACCGGAATGCGGCTGACCGAGGTGCGGAGCGAAAATTTGTCCTTGATCCGCAGGCCGTTCTGCTTGATCTCCGCAGCCCAGTTTCCCCGCGCAAGCAGAGTGACATCCTTTCCGGTTCGCAGCAGATTTCTTGCCAGATTGCACCCCAGAACGCCTGCACCATATACCAGAATTTTCATAGCTTGCCTCCAAATCCGATCTTCACGATCTGCATTTTCATCCCGTTGTCCCCGACCTTGGCGAGAAATCGGAAAAAGCCGCTGACGGAAGGGTCTTTCAGGTCGTTGTAGCCCATCATATAGCCCCTGCTGGATACTTGCAAACGGCTGTCCCATGGGGAAAGCTCGCTTTTCGCATCCGAAACCGCGAAATATGCTCCCACATCCTTGATTTTCGCCGTCCTGAGCCACGTTTTGGCGATCATCTTCACTGCCGTACGGTTGGCAGCATCAAAGACCAGCACTCCGCCGGGGAAAGCGTCCGCCATCCCCTGCACCAGTTCCCGAACCTGCTCCCTCAGGAAGTAATAGAACACCCCGGAAGCAAAGAACACCGCCCCGCCGGAGGCATCGATCTTGTCAAACCATGCGGGGTCTTTCAGGTCGCAGGGGATGTTTTGCTCCCGCTCCCCGGCGAGCAGAAGCTGCTGCCGCAAGGCGATCACATCCGGAAAGTCCAGATTGTAGATTTTACAGCTGCCGTTGTCGCAGGCTCTGCCAGTGTTGTCCAGCCCGCAGCCCAGATTGACCACCGCTGCGTTGGGGTGGGTTTTCAGATAGTCCCGCACCTCCCAGGCCAGGTCGTTCTGCCGCATGGCGGCCTCCAGAAATCCAAAGCGCTGCATGAGGTTGCCCGACTTCTTCTCCAGCACCGAAAAGTCGTAGTCGATCTCCTTCATCAGCCGGATGGCCGTCTCATCCCGGTAGAGGTTCGGATACAGCTCAGAACACATCTTCCTGCCGTACAGCGGAATGACCAGCGTCTCCTGCACGGTGTTTTTCTCGATTTTGTATTTCATATCGGGTCCTCTCACTTTCTGATAAACGGCAACTTCGTGCCTGTCAAAAACGCCATGGCAAGGTCTGCACCGATCGAAGAAGCCGCAACCAGTTCAAGGCGTTCCACCCCCTGCGATTTCAGGTATTCTTCCACCTGACGAACCTCGTCCGCCTTGCTGACATATTTCTGCCCCTCGCAGTAAACGGTGGAGGTGGGCAAGATGCAGAAATATCGATCCTGCAAATACCTCGCAATCGGTTCGCTGCTCGCTCCTGTCACACCCATTGCATGAAAGAACAGCACGGCAGGATTCCTCCTGTCGCCATATGTTTGAAACAGCATTTCTATCACCTCATATTTTCATAAAAAGCATCATAATCGCCGCCAGTGCTGCCGAAATGACCGCCATACCAATTGTGCCGAACAGCCACTTTTTGCCCTTATCCTTGGCTGTAATGTAGGGTTTCAGGTCTTCCGTTCCCGGAATTTCCCATGCGTTCGTATGTCCTACCCAATAGCCATCAACCCAAAATCGGTCTATGAGATTCATAACGGACAGTATGACCAGCAGCTGCCAGAAGCCCTGAACGAAGCCCTTTGCGCCGTTGAGCGCATAGACGCAGACCAGCACATAGGCGATGTATCCGGGGACGCAGACAGCTTTGAAAATCAAAGCATTTCGCTTGATTTTCGCGTGTGTTGTAAGTCCCAGCGTTGCGCACCGCTCCTGCACCTCCTGGCTGTAAAGATGCACCATGCCCACCGCGCCCTTGCGGATACCGATGGCGCAAACCAAAATGAGCAGAACGCCCAGCCCGATGCCTTCCAAAATCACCTGTAAAAGCATTACCGATTCCTCCTGAAGCCCGCCTCATCCCGGTATTCGGGATGTCCCTTCAAGTACGGGTCTTTATCGCCGCAGATGGCGTAGTCGCACTTACAGCCGTCCACGCAGGTGGTCGTCCGCACCAGCTTGGCATGGAGAAGTTCCATGGACGCATAGTCCACATTGCACAGGGCGGGCATGATCTCTGTAAGGCCGTTTCTGATAGCAAATTCCGCTGCGGGACAGGCGGTAAATTCATAATAGATCGGCTTGTTCTTTTCGTAAGGAGCCACCGTCATTTCATAATCGTGCCACTTGTCACAGCCCGCTTTTGCCCGTAGAAACGCCATGTGCATCAGTTTTTTCCAGAACGGCTTGTTGCAGTCCACGAATTTCAGCTTGCGGAAGGTCGGCAGGATCAGATTTTCCTCCATCTCTTCAATTTCACGGAACGAAGTAATTGCTTTGCAGACCACATAATAGCTCATGATGGCGATGCAGTCGTAGGTGCCGCCTACGCCGTTGTGAAAATTCTTTTTACCGCCGAGGTCGGTGCGCCACTTGGAAAGAAGCTCTGCGTATCTCAGCTGCACCTGCTCCCAGACCGCCTCGCGCTCCACCTCCGGATAGTGCAGAGTGATTTTCGCCAGAATTTCCTTTTTGCAGGGTTTGGAATATAGCACATGGCAGCTACGGTCAATTTGTAATTCGCTGTCCTTCATCTTCCCACGCCTTTCAGAAAACCGCTCTTTGCATTTTCTTCAGTGTCGTCCGATTCGTCGTAGGCATCATAGGGTGCCGATGGGTCGTGTACTCGTTTTTTGAATGGTGAACAGTGCTTGTCTTTGTGGGCAAACGCAAAGGCAAAATTGTCCGTCCATCCCGTGTGACCGGTGATGAAATATGGATGCAGCCCACGTGCGCGCAGTTTCCGCTCCAGCTCCGCCAGAGACTTCACTGCCAGCTTGTTATCCTCTGCCAGCGCAGAAATGAAGCTGTAGCCGCCGTCCGCGCCAAACCACAGCGTGTCGCCGGTAAAAAGGTACTTATCGTCAATGAGGTATACCATGTGCCCCCATGTATGACCGGGAACGAGAAAGCACTCGATCCTAATCCCGTCGATGTCGATGACCTCATCGTCGTGCAGCAGCACTTTTTCATTGTTGATCGTCACCTGCGGCAGCTTGTAAAGGTGGTAAATGACCCTGCGGCGCACCTCGCCGGTCAGATAGCGGTTCTCGATCTCGCCAATATACAGCGCAGCATTCCGAAACAGTCCCGGACTGTCCGCCTCCACCGCACCTACATGGTCGGTGTCCTGATGAGTGATGAGGATGTGCCGGATGGAATGTGGGTCGATACCGAGCCAGCTCATTTTCTCCGCCAGACGGTCATAGTTGTATCCGGCATCAATCATAATGGTGGTATCGCCCTTGCGGTAGAAGAAGATATTTGCCACCCACTCTCGCACACAAGCGACATTTTCATCGATCCAGCCGGTGTTCAAAGGCTTAAAGATCTCCTTGCCCCGGTACATCCGGCTCATTGCTTTTCTTTGAAATTCCGTTGCTTTTTTCGACATGATCGCACCTCATTTCTGTGCGGTGACGCACAGCCAGCCCTTTTTATTTTTGTGACTCTGAACCCTGCCAAAGCCTGCTTGCTCCAGATACACTTTCAGATCAGCATCCGTATAGATGGTCATACCGTTAATGATTTGCGTCCATTTGTCGTCTTTTGCTGTTTCGCCGTTTGCTTCGTTACAGATGAAAAAAGTCCCGCCGGACTTCAGCACCCGATAGACCTCTCTGAAATTTTGCGCAAGCTCCGGCCAGAAATAGACCGTTTCAAATGCGGTCACTACATCAAACTGCTCCGCTTCAAACGGCAACTCTGCTACACTTGCCTGCTGCACAGTACACTGCCCTGCTGCAATGGCACCTGCATTGACCTTTCGCGCTTTTTCTACACTGACTGCCGAATAATCGATGCCCTGCACCTTGCCCTTGGGACACAGCTTCAGCAGCGTTTTGATGTTCGCTCCACCGCCGCAGCCGCAGTCCAGTACCATGGCATCCGGGGCAGGCTGCAAAAAATGCAATCCCCACGCTGCCATTGCGCTGTGCCCAAAGTTCATCATAGCAACCATGATCTTCCCGCTAAAGCCTACGGGCTTGCGGGTGTTTTCAAAAAAGGACATATCACACCTCCGATTTCACACATTCTGTATAGGTCAGCGGAAAAGAAGCCTTTAGAACAACACTATTTCGTACTGCCCAGCCGTTCTGATGCAGGAAACTCAGGTATTCCTCACTCGTCCACTTGCTGTGGAGAGGAAAGCCTGCCAGATTCATGAAAAAGGCTTTGACCTTGCCGGGAAATGAGTTTTCTGCGTGCGTAAAGGTAGGCGCGATCAGCACACCGTCATCCTTCAGCACCCGTTTGATCTCTCGCAGTGATTTTTCTGGCTGAGGCACAATGTGCAGTGCGTTTGATACGATTACCACATCGAATGATTTGCTCGCGTATGTCAGAGAAAACATATCCTGCACGGAAAAACGCAGCTTCGCAGAGTAATTCCCCCGTTTGGCCTCTGTAATCATTTCCGGAGAGGCATCCGTCGCCTCGATGTGTGCCGCTGCTTTTACGATGTGCTTGGCGATCAATCCCGTTCCGGTAGCCACCTCCAGCACTGTTTTGTCTTTCACGACCGGACGGATCAGCTCATACATTTTCTCGTATACTGCCCTGTCTTTTCGCATAAAGCAGTCATACAGACCTGCATTTCTGTCCCAGAAATTCTTGTGTTCTCGCATTGCTGTCTCTCCTTTTATAGTTAGATTTATCTAACCATCACGCGCACATTGGCAAGTTAGGTTAGGCTAACTCATGTATTTAAGAAAAGCCGCATTTCTGCGGCCTTTCGGCTTATACAAATAGCTTGCTGCAAGCATCACACATCTGTGTTTTCAGCCACTAAGGATAACGCCTCTCGATCTACTCCTTATGGAAACAGCCAAAATCTATTTTCACACCATTACGGTGACTTTTGCCTTCTTATCCATATTATATCGTGCTCACTTCATTTTTGCAAGTCTCTCATTTACAATATGCTTCAGCAGTTTGCCCTCGACGCTGCTCTTTGCCGTGAGGAAACCAGTTGGAAGTACAATCGCAGCTTTTCCGTTTGGTTTCATCGAATTCAGCACATGCTGAAGGAGGGTTGCAGACCTCATAATCAAATTGCCGGAGAGATTTTCCATCATCGCTCATATGGAACGGGTCAGTCAAAGTATCTCCTTGGATTGCATGGTCAAACGAGGAAACCAGACCATTAAGAATCAAGTTCAGCTTGAGCATCTTATTACTCTTTTGGGAACGATCTTGCGCAAAAATCGTGCAGCGATCTTCACCAATCTGATGAGCAAGTGCCATTAGCAGCGTACCGGTTCCGGCTGCCGGATCGTAGCACTCGATGTTATGTGTACCTCCTTGTACGATGCGCCCTAATGGACACATGCTATGCTGAGCCACTGCTTCTGTCCTCCGGACAACTTCATCCCCCACCCTACGATATCAATGCAGTTTCTGAATCCCAAAATCAAACCGCCCACAATGATTGCAGGAATGAGTGGAGCGAAAATTTCTGCTAATGCAGTCATAATTCTCTGAACTACGTTCTGATTCTGTTTTGCTGCGCTCTTTACAGCATCTTTCGATACGCCTTCAATGCCTGCAACTGCTGTGAAGTCGTTGTAAAAATCTGAAACCGTGTTCCCGATGATTACCTGGAACTGTCCTGCCTGTGTGAAACTTCCCCTAACAACTTTCATTGCTTCAATTTTCTGAATATCCGCTTTCTTCGGATCATTTAATACGAATCTCATTCGTGTGATACAATGTGATACTGCAGCAATGTTTTCTCTTCCTCCCACAAGGTGCAGTAATTCTTTTGCGTCGTTTGTATACTTACCCATCTTGATTCTCCTTATTAAAATAAATGTTTCGCGCTTATTCTTGTTTAAACAAGTTTTCTTGTGATTATTTTATATCACACTTGTTTAAACATGTAAACACTTATTTTAAAACTTATTTAGACAAGTTATGTCTTATTTGATTCTTGACTTTCCATATGTAAATATTATAATAAATGATGGATGTTCAAACAAGTGGAGGAACTTATGCCGAAAGCAAAATATGCAGAAATTTATAAAGACTTGAAAAGAAAAATTGAGACCGGAGAATATGAATTTCAGGAACTTCTCCCCTCTGAAAATACACTGGTGCAGGAATATGACTGCTCACGCAATACCATTCGCCGTGCCATCGGGGATCTGGTAGCCGATGGATATGTACAGACGATGCAGGGGAAAGGGGTACGAATTATCTTCCAGCCCGCATTACAGACCTCATTTACCATCGGCTCAATTGAAACGTTTACGGAATCTGCAAAGAGAAATAACCAGAAATCCAAAACCAAAGTAATTCACTTTGCAGAATTGGTAGTAGACAAAAAAATTGCTGCAAAAACCGGTTTTAATATTGGCGATGAGATTTATTATCTGCAGAGACTTCATTACTTAGATGGGAAAGCACTTATTCTAAACCATAATTATTTTTTGAAAAGCGTTGCTAAAGATCTAACTATAGAGATTGCAGAAAAGTCGATTTACGATTATCTGGAAAATACTCTTGGAGTTTCCATTGTCACAAGTAAACGTATCATAACCGTAGAAAAGATGACTGAAATTGATGAAAAATATTTGGATCTTGGAGACTATAACTGTATGGCTGTTGTCAGCTCTCATACTTACAATAGTGATGGTGTTATGTTTGAATATACCCAGTCACGCCATCGCCCTGATTACTTTAGCTTCCAGGATAATGCAACAAGACGATCAATTTAGCAGGAAAAATATGAAACAGAAAAATATTTTATTTACAGACATGGATGGAACAATATTGTTCTCTGATAATGGAAAAACATATTTTAAGGAATCAGATTTAGATGCAATAAAGGAATTCCAGCAAAGAGGAAATCTGATCGTAATTAACTCCGGCAGAGCATTGCCATGGATAGTTGCTCCGTTGGAAGGATATCTTTTGCCTGATTACATGATTGCCGGTACAGGGAGTATTATCGCGGATAGTCATCAACAAATACTGCATGAAGAACCTGTATCATTTACAGCAATCAAAAAAATAATAAACGAATATGCATCGGATATACCATTAACAGTTCATACGAAAGACAACATATTTTCATGCAATCAAAAAGAGCAGTACAGCCTGCCAATAACACCTATTAGCAGTATTGATTTATTAAAAACGGAAAAACTTTATGGAATGTCATTCCATTTCAAAGACAATAAATCTGCAAAAGCTTTTGCAGACTGGCTGGAAAAGTCAGATCACCAGGAGGTGAGAGCTTTTGTAAATATCCAGGATGTTGACATGGCGTGGAGAGACTGTTCAAAAGGGAACGCCATGAACATCCTTTGTCAGAAACTTGGATTCATGCATGAACAAGTCTATGCCATTGGTGATGCTGAAAATGACATTGATATGTTAAGGGCAACAAAGCATGGTTATACATTCCATCATTCTCCAGCTACTGTAAAGCAATATGCAGAAGGCTGTGTCAAATCTGTGTCAGAGTTAATTGATAAAATATTGGGCTGATGAATAGTGAATGTCCCCCTGCATGTGCACCTGCAAAAGGGCAAAAAAAATAGCCAGGTCTCCAATTTCAATCAGAAACCTGGCTATGTAAAAAGGGCGGCTCACCGCCGCCCTCATCGTTAATATTCTGTGCTCAATAGAAAATCTGCAATGTGCATACTCTTAATGCCTTGGTAATTTCCTCCGGCAAATTCATCGGTTCTCAAAACATACTTTGGATAGTTATCCCGGATTTCCAGCAGTCGTTCATATTCACGCTTTTCTATTTTTTCGGATTTAATTTCCTGCGTGACCTGCACATACAACCGGTCATTCTGCTTCTGCGCCACAAAATCGACCTCACCGTCCGGCGTTTTCCCAATCGTCACGGTATATCCTCGTCTGCAAAGTTCCAGATACACCACATTTTCCAGACTGGAAGCGACGCTGTCTGGTGTGTAGCCCAGCACACTGTAACGCAAAGCGGTATCGGCAAGATAAAACTTCTCCTGCGTTTTCAGAATCTCCTTTCCGCGCAGGTCGTATCGAGAACAGCGATGAAGGAGATATGCTTTCTCCAACTTTTCCAGATAGCTGTACACCGTTTCATTGTCGATAGAACGATGCTCTGATTTCAGATAATCCGAAATTGATTTTGCCGAGAATGAATTTCCCACATTCGCAAATGTGTACCGAACCACCCGTTCCAGCTGGTCGATCTTGCGAATCTGGTTTCTCTTTACGATATCCGAGAAAATCGTGGAATTATAGATATCTCGGACAATCGTATAAACCTCATCCTGTGAATACTCTCGCAGGTGCGTTGCAGGGAAGCCGCCCAAGCGGATATAGTCTGCCAGTTCAGCATGGATATCCTTTACCTGTGTATACTGCTTTTTAAATTCCAGATATTCCTGAAACGAAAGCGTATAGATACGGAAGGAAACATATCGTCCGGTCAGGTAAGTCGCTATTTCCGAAGACATCATTCTGGAATTGGAGCCTGTCACATAAAGGTCAACATCATAATCCGTTGCCAGGGAGTTTACTACTTTCTCCCAGCCTTCAATTTCCTGAACCTCATCCAGAAAGAGATACGTTCTCCCCGTTGGATTTAGCTTTTCTTTGACAGCCTTGAACATATCCTTCACTGTCATATCCTCATAATCCATGGAATCGAAGCGCATGCTGACAATCCTCTCAGACGAAACACCATGCTCCTGTTGCAGCTTCTCCATGATCATTTTAAGGACTGTGGATTTTCCGCAGCGGCGAACACCCGTCAACACTTTTACAAAAGGTGTGTCGGTGTAGGCCATAATCTTATCGATGTAGAGCGGTCTGTTTATCATAGAAACCACCTCCATGGTTACATAATACCGCAAGCACATAAAAAAATCAATGGGTTTTGCGATTATAAACCGCAACTCATATTTATTTTCATTGACTTTTTCGGATTGTGTCGAATGCTGTTTCCTTTCAATTTCAGAATACCGTAGTTTAATCAAAAAGTCCAGAAAGCAGCGGCACCAGAGTCGTGCCGATCAGTGCCACGCCGCCATCCATGAACTGCTTCATACCCTGAGACTTTGCTCACGTGTGATAAAGAAGTAATAGAAGCGTAAAAAATTTTGCCGTTCCTATCCAGCACTTGGCCATTGTGTCGGATAGGTCGGGCGGTTATTCAGGTAAGTCCACCTTGCCAACAAAAGAATAATAAATCTCAATGTCCTGCCTACGGGTCTTGTTCTCGTCATAGCTGCACTCATGCACAACGATTTTCTCTACAAACTCCCGCAACAGAGTAGGGGTAAGTTCTTCAAAGCTGGTATGCCGCCGGACAACATTCATAAACTTTTCTGCGTTCACGGTGGCTTCCTGTGCTTTGGAAAGCTCCGCTTGGATAGCAGCGGCTCTTTCTTTCAGCTCCCGTTGTTCTGCTTCATAGTCTGCCGACAGCTCTGTGAAACGCTCGTCTGATATGCGCCCGGTCACGCTGTCCTCATACAGCCGCTTGAAGATAGCGGATAACTCGGCTATGCGTTTCTCGGCGGCTTCCAGTTCCTTTTTCTTGGCGGCGTTCCTGCGTTTGCCCCCGTCCTCGTTCTGCTCAATCAAGAGCTTCATAAACCGGGCTTCATGCTTTGCCGCATAGCTGGTCACTTTCCGCAGATTGGAGAGTACACCAGCGGTCAAGAGGTCGGTGCGGATAAAGTGCGCCGTACAGTCATGGGTGCGTTTCTTGTAGTTGCCGCAGATATAACAGTCCTGCTTGCGCTTGTCCGTCTGGTATCGCTGCTGGTACATGACGCTGCCGCAGTCCGCACAGAACAGTATGCCGGAGAACAAGCCCACTTCGTCATAGCGGTTGGGGCGTTTGCGCTGCTTGCGAAGCTCCTGCACCCGTTCCCATGTTTGGGTGTCTATGATAGGCTCGTGGTGGTTCTCAAAGATTGCCTGCTTATCCTCGTCATTGTAAACAATTTTACTGCACTTGTAGGATTGCGTGGTAGTTTTGAAGTTTACCAAACAGCCCGTGTATTCCCGGTTTTCAAGGATATGCACAACGGTATTGGTCGCCCACTTACACTCATAGCCGGGGTGGTAACGGTGAGTGTGTCCCGTCCTGCGGTATTCTAGCGTCCCCGGCGTGGGGATTTGCTGCTCTGTGAGCATACGGGCTATCTTGGTCGGACCGTTCCCGGCAAGGCAGAGGTTGTATATCTGCTTGACTACGGGTGCGGCTTCCTCGTCAATAATGAAATTTTCGTCCTCGTCCATGAGGTAGCCATACACAGGCTTGCTTGTGATGGGCTTGCCACTCATGCCTTTTGAGCGTTTTACCGCCCGTATTTTCTTGCTCGTATCTCTCACCAGCCATTCGTTAAAGATATTCCGCAGCGGGGCAAAGTCATTGTCGCCTTGTGCGCTGTCCACTCCGTCATTGATAGCGATAAAGCGGACACCTTTCTGTGGGAAAATCATTTCCGTGTACATTCCCACTTGCAGGTAGTTTCGCCCTAACCTCGACATATCCTTTACGATAACTGTCCCGACTTTTCCGGCTTCAATGTCCGCAAGCATGGCTTGAAAACCGGGTCTTTGAAAGTTCGCACCAGAATAACCGTCGTCCGTGTACCAGCGCAGATTGGAAAAGCCGTTCTGCTTTGCATAGGTTTCAAGGATACGCTTCTGATTGGAAATGGAATTGCTCTCGCCTTGCAGCTCGTCCTCATGGGAAAGTCTTGGGTAAAGGGCGGTAATTGGTTGTTGGTTGGTCTGTCTTAACATAAAATCCTCCGTTTCCGACAGCCAGCCCCACTATTCCGTACCTTGATTGTACCACATGGGGCGGCGGTCTGTATAGCGGCAAAAGCGTCAAATCTGCTTCTTTATGGTCGGTCAAATCGCCGTTTTTTGTGTAGCAGCTTCCGCTTCCAGCACTTTCATCATCTTGTCGGCTGCGGTATCGGTTGCGCCCTGCTTGAAGAAGCCGGAAACGGTAAGGACGGAGTTGCCCATGCGGATTTCCGTCACACAGTCCGGGCGGCGGTCTGTTTTGGTGGTGCTTGTCTGTTTCGTTTCTGTCATAGGCTCTCCTTTCGCTGCTTCATCAGTTGCTTTAAGCGTTCCAGCTTTTCCTGTGCGGTTTCCTTTCGGAAGTTGCTGCCCGTGAAGCGGACGGGGGCGCACATGGAAGTCAGCCTGTCATAGATACGGGCGTGGGGCGTGTCCTGCGGGTGCTGCAATTCCTCCAGCGTGAGGTTGGTCGTGGCGATCAGCGGCTTGCCGCTTCGGTAACGGCTGTCAATCACGCTGTAAACCTGTTCCAGCCCGTACTCTGTTCCTCGCTCCATACCAAAATCATCAAGTATCAGCAGGGGGTAGCTGCAAAGGCGGGAAATATATTCATTCCTACCCTCAAAGCTGGCGGCAAGGTCATTGAGTATCGTTGCAAAGTTTGTCATGCAGACGGCAACCTCTTTTTCCATAAGGGCGTTGGCGATACAGGCAGCAAGGTAGCTTTTTCCTGTCCCCACACCGCCCCAAAACAGGTAGCCGATATTTTCAGCCTGCATGGTTTCCCAGCTCTCCACATAAAAGCGGGCGGTTTCGGTCTGCGGGTTTCTGCCGTTGTCATGCTCGAATGTCCAGTTCCGCATAGCAGGGTCGGTAAATCCCCGGCGTTTCAAGTCCTCCACTGTTTCAAGGTGCTTCTGTCGGCTTTCAGCGGCTTCCCGTTTTTCACGGGCTGCCCGTTGGCAGTCGCACTCTGCCGGGTGTCGGTCATGCCCTAACCATTGGGCGGTTTCTTTTGAAAAGTAGGCTTCTTTGGGCGTATGGCACTTGCCGCAGTATAAAAGCCCGTCCTCGCCTGTGTAGTCCTCCGCTTCGGCGGTAGTGGTTGTAATGTCCGTAATCATAGCTTCAATCTCGTTTTTCATAAGCTCTCGCCCTCCTTACATGAATAATCGGGTATGCCCTGTTTCGGGGCAGCCTTGCCTTTGGCAGCGTCCTCCTGCGCCCACTTGTAAATGGTGGCTGCATGGCTCTGGTACTGCTTCCCGGTGGAAGCGATATGGCAGGAAAGCCGGTCAAGGTAATACTCCCACTTGTCGGGGAAGTCCTGTTCCAGTTCCAAAAGTTCTGCGTCAGAAAGGAATACATTTTTATATCTGCCATAAGCGGCAGGGGGGCTGCCCCTCACTCGCTCTTTTTGTTTGGCTCTCTATTAGGTTGTTTATATTAGTTTGGTTAAGCAGCACATGAATATGAAGATTGCGTTGCCCTTTGTCGTTCTCGCTGTCATGGATTGCCCAATCTGCACACATTCCCTTATCAACAAAATTTCTCTGCACATAATCCCTCACGACTTCCTCCGCAAGCTCATAACTCCACTCATTGGGAAGTGACGCTTTTAACATTCTTGCAAGCTGTGATTTCTGCCCTTTCTCCGACAGTTCCACAGCATTCCACAAGGTAGCTCTGTCTGCATATTCTCTCGGTGCATTTTGTGGCAGACTGATTTCGCTGTGTACTAAATCCTCATGGTATTTTGGTCGATAAGTCTGTCCGTCATATTCACTTACAAGAATGCTCCTGCTGATGTAGGAAGCCTTTTCCACTGCCGACTGCCCTTTGCTCCGTTTAACTATGGAAAAACGTGTGCTTGCCTGTTTCGTGATATTAGCCATACGAAGCACCTACGTTCTGCCAACGGGGTAGTGGGATGCACTCATAAACTTTGTGGGCAGATAAAAGCCGCACTTTGGCTTTTGTCTGAACGCAAAGTACACAAAAGGGTAGGTGCGTTCTTTGCACCGCAGGGGAAGTGTAGCGTCCCCTGTTGGCTGTCGCAAGACAGACAATGCTCTCCGCAGGAGTCCCCGAAGGGCGCACATACCACCTCTGGTGGTATATCTGTGCGCACCCCGTAAACGGGGTGAATAAGTTACCTCGGCTTTTCAGCTTCTTTGCTCCTGTCATTCAGTATCGCCCTCGCTTTCATTTTCGGCATTGAAAATTGTGCTTTGTGTTGAAGTACTTTCCCTGCTTTCTGACTTGATTTTAGCGATAATCTGCTGACACTCCCTTGTCTGCAATGCAACTGATAAAATACGGTTTAACTCGTCCTCGTCATATTGGTAGCAGCCGGGAAAATACTTCATGATAATACCGCCCATGATGTACTTGTGGTGGTTCTCCGCTTTCCGCTTTTTCTCGTTCTGCTTCTTCTTTTCGTTGGCTACTCGCTGTTTTGCCTGTTCCAATGCTTGTAATGCTTTTTCTAAATTTCTGCTTGCTTCATTCTTGCTTTCAATCATTTCTGATACCTCATTCTTTCTGTGATGTGTTAATAGTTCTTGAAAATAAAAATGGTGACAGGTTGTCCGTTAGGATAACTGCCACCATAGGTAAGCAATATTAATTTTTATAAATAGACATATCATTCAACTAAAGAATGATAAAAATTCATTTCTTCCTCGGAAACTTCATAATAGAAAACCAAAAATTCCTCTGGAACAGAAAAACCTTTTATGCTTTCTCCCGACACTGTCATTTTGATAATATTTTTATCCTCATATAATGTAATGGTAGTGTTTTCTACCAATTCTTCTCCACCAAAGCGTGCAACAGGATACTTGTATGAAATCATATAGTATTGCTCTTTTGCTCCCTCTAAGTCTTTTTCCAATTTATGTTGGTGTTCTTCTGTGTCCGAATCATCATAAAGCGAACATTGGTTATATTGATACAACTGTTCTTCATCACTTATTGTTTTTATAAGTTCATTATTCTCCGCTGAATATATTTTAATTTCAGCTAAGTTATCTAAATCCTCTACAGTATATTTTCCTCCCTGTTGTGCGGAACATCCTGCACAAATAAACAGTCCAACCATAAGTAGAATACCGATTTTCATATAGCTTTTCTTATTCATCTTTCCCCCTGCTTTCTATAAGTAATTTACACGTTGTGACCAATAAGCAACAAAACAGAATTATGATGGGTGCATATGGACTCCATACGTTTGTTATCATTCCAATCAAAACCGCAACCACTGTAACTGGAAATGCCATATATACCCAACGATACCTTTTCATATGACTACTTTTAGGAGTATGTTCTGTATTTTTAATGATAATGCTGTCAATATGCATAGACATTCCCGCCCATATTATAAGTGCTAACCATACCGTATCAGCTATCCATTCAAAAACATTGCAAGCTGTCTGTCCGAAATAAATCATTAAAAAATGTCCTATTTCAGAACTTGCCAAAAGAATAACAACTCCTACAATAATCATAACTGCATATTTCTTTCTTCTGCTTTCTCTCTGTTTTTTAAACTCCCTGAATACCTTATCATCAAATGCAAGGTGTTCATTTTTGATTTCTTGATATTGTTTGGTCTGAAAATAATACCAAATAATAATGATTATCCCTGCTATCATTGTAAGCCAAAAAAGAAAAGTCATTATCATGCTATGGTGACCAAAACACTCAAAGACATTTGACAATATAAAAAGGCTTATCCCTCCAGTAATCTGCTTTACATTCTGCCTACTGTACGACAAATAACCATCCAACATCTCTTGGCTGACATAATACCCGCTGTTTGATATGGCTTTTTCTTCTGATACGTTTTTTTCTTCGTAATCCTCTTTCAGCAGGTAGTCCATTGACACTCCGAATAGGTTACTGATTTGTACTAATTTACCCACTTCGGGGATTCCTTTATCATTTACCCATTTTCCTACTGCCTGTCGGGATACCTCCAATCTTTCGGCTAAATCCTCCTGCGTCATACTGTTGTCTTTCAATAGTGCTTTTAATTTTTGTCCTAATGTCATTTTTTATCCACCTCCTGCAAATATTCTACTTCTAAGCAATAGAGGAAAACAACCAATCTGTGGTTTCATCTTGTCAACTTTGCGTTTCGTTCACTTATTTTATCGTCATTTTCTGCACATACATATAACTTTTTTTACTGTTTATTAGTCCAATTTTTTTTCTTGCTTGTTCCCTCTGCTCCATACTGACCGCCCTGGGCTTGCGGTAGCTGACGAATGATTTCGGGAAGGAATAGGTCTTAGATACCTCGTCCTGCTTCACTAGCTTATATGTATCGGGGAAGTTGGCAACCAACGTGTCAAGTTTCCGCATGACTGCCTTATCCCTTGTGTAAATGGTGGCGGTCTGCTCCCCTGCATTGTAGCTGACAATGGTTTCCTGTTCATATCGTGACAGCTTCATAGCTCCATGCCTGCCTTTCCTTTTCTGCCAATCCTGTTCTGTTTTCCCTCGGTAATTGTCGGTTCTTTTAATTGTTTCTCTACCTTTGACAATCTTACCTTGATGGAGTGGTCACGCTCTGTCAGTTTTCGTCTTTTTGTAGTGGCAGTCAACTCCGCATACGTTTCTTCTGACAGGACATTTAATTTCTTCAAAGTGCTACATACAATCTGCTTGGTGTCATTGTCCTTTATCTGTGGCAGGATTGCGGATAAATGAGCGCATGTTTCTGCTTTGCTCTGTTCCCCAAACTGATAGATAAGATTGATTTCATCAGCAGTAAAGGGAATCTGCATATTTGCGTCCTTACATAGGCGTTCCACACCCACACATTTAGGGATATTCCTTGTCAGTTCATAATTGTCCCTTGTTGTTATTGTTCCATGGCTGTCGGTCTGTCTTACCTCCACATCATGCTGGCTTTTCTGTTCCAACACAAGCCACTGGTATCTGTCATTCTCTTTTGTGAATACGGTCTGATTGCTGTCAGAATAGCGGTCACTGCGGATATATCTGTCTGTGGTGCTGTAATAGTCTACAATCTGTTGTTCTTGCCTTTTGTTCATGGTCTTTGCCCTCCTGTAGTGGTACATCTATGGTTAGATGTATAAGTATTGATTGATAGGATTGATTGATAAGTTAACTAACATCATTCTCTATCTCTCTGTCTTTTACTTTTCTTTGGTTCTTTCTTTTGCTTTTCTGTCTCTCTTTCTCTTGCCTGCCATTGGTGAGTAGAATTGATGCGGTAAGTGATAGCTGTTGCATTTGGCACTGATTTATGATTTTCTCGTCCGCTAGTTTTCGGGGGATTAGATAGCGGAATATTGTAGGTGGGTATTTCTTTGCTTTAGGAAATATGATTTCATTTCATACGGTAGTTACCGCATAAAAAAGACTATAACCGTTACTGTCATAGCCCTTAAAGGATTGAGGAAGTCCCTTTTTTATTTGTATTTGTTTGTCGCCCCTACGCACTATCCAACATCCCCGGCGCATGAGGGCGGCTTCCAATGCTTCATCAAGGGGCAGGACAGCGGCAGTAAACCAGCGGCAGAGCAGCGAATAGCTGATACTCTGCACACACACGCAAGGCTCGCCGTCCTCCAACAGCAGGCAGTTCCCGCTGTCATAGTTGCAGCACTCATGCACAAGGCGGCGGGCTGCCCGGTACTGGCGGTAGTCCATGCGGGGGATATTACCGTTCATGGTTCTGCTCCTTTCTGCGCTGCGGCTCGCTCCGGTGTAAAATCTGGTCGATATTGCCCTTGATAGTCTGTAAGCGGCGGTATTCCTCCCGTTTTGCCCGGTAATCGTTGTAGCCGCTGTTTTTCTCTTTGATAAGGACTTCAATCTCTGCTTGCAGGGCTTTATAGCTCGGCAGCTCGGAAATGCCATTCTCCCTGAAATAACGGGCGGCTGCGTCTGCTATGATAAAGTCGCTTTCGTGCTTCTGACGGTAGGCTGCTTTTGCTTTGGCGTTTTTCTGCTGTTTCAGCCCGTCCCGGACAGGGCGGGTCTTGGAATAGGCAAGCACCTGCCGTTGCAGCTCCTTTTTCCCGTTCAGCGTCTTTTCCACCTGCTTCAGCTCCGTAAGGCTTTCCTGCATGGCGGCATAGGCGGCAGAACAGGCTTCGTCCAGTTCCTCCGGGGAGGAAAAGCCATACTGCTGATAGGCGGTAACGGTAGCTGCCATTTGCTTTAGGTTGTGCTTTGCCGCCCAGCGGTCATAGCCCACGCCCTTGCCCTCGGCTCGCTTGGCTTCCCGGTCAACCATGCGCTGCAAGGTGTTGTCTGCCGGGGTGGTTTTTGCGGCTTTTTCCTCCCGCAAGCGTCCCTTTTGGGTGTGGGGGTATTCGGGTATGGCTGTGGTCTGTTCGGCAGCTCTGCGGGCGTTCTGCGTGAGCAGGGCAAGGACAGCAGCCTTGTCAAAATCGTCCCCCAGCTTCCGGGCTGTGATAGGCTTTGTCCTGTCCGGCGTGAGGTAGGAAAGCCGCCCCCGGCTCTCCTTGGCGGTCACGCCCTCCCGCAAAAGCAGGGAAGAAAACTCGTCAAAGCTGGAAGCATGGGAAAGAGCCTGCCGGATTGTCCGGCGCAGCATTTCTTTGTCCGTTTCAAACTTGGTGGTTTTCGGTGGCTGTCCCCCGGCGGCAAGGGCGGCGTTCTCTCTATCAAGGGCAAGCTGCCCCTTTTTCTGCGCCCGGTATTCCCGGTCTGTTATGCGGTTCTTACTGCCATTCAAGAGGTCGATTTGGTAAAGCCCCTCCCGGTGGCACATCTCCATGACTTCGGCTTTGAAATGGCGCAGGGCGGTGTCCGTACAGCGGTGCTTGCAGCCCTCCCTTGTGTCGGCGGGTCGCTCCATGTAGGGCAGGAACGGAACTTCTGCAATCCTTAAACTGTTTATGACGATATGCACATGAATGTTCCCGCTGCCGTTATGCCCGTCCGGGTGGGTGCAGACAAGGGCTTGGTGTCCGGGGAAGTGTTCCCGGCAAAATTCCTCGCCCAACGCCTGCGCCCGGTCTGCGGTCAAGCCGTTGTCTGTGCCGGCCCTTGGGTCAAAGGAAATGATATAGTGGTGGCTCTTTACGTCCTCCCGTTTTTGGTTTTTCCCATAGCGGAGATTTGCCCGCATACAGGCGACAGCAAAATCATCGCCCCCGCAGTTGAGGGAAGAAATGCGGTAGTCCTCCCTCGGTATAAGCCGCCCGGTTTCATCAAGGACGGGCTTCATGGTAAATTCGTCGTGTTGGAACAGCAGATACTTTTCGGCTGCCCCGTAGTCTGCATTTTTAGAGCTGAAATGTTTGAGTATCGCCAACCACTCCACCTACTTTCTGCAAGACTTCATACTTGAGGGCTGCCAGTTCCGCCGCCGTCCCCCTTAGTTCCTTTGCAAGCTGTGGATAGGGTGCGCCGTATTCGTTTAAGCAGCGGGCTATCTGATTTAGGTTGCCGCCGATTTTCCCGTACTCCGCAGCCAGCTTCCCGACAGCGGAAAGCAGTTCATCATTGACCGCCGACACATGGATAACGGGGCGTATGGCTGCCTGCCGGATTGCCTGCCGTAAAAACTCCGACTGGCTGATACCATAAGGGGCAAGCCGCTTCGTGAAGTCGGCGTATTCTTCATCAGACAGCCGGGTCTTAATAACATGGCTGCGGTGGGGCGTGTTGTATCTTTTTCGCATGGTGCAAGACCTCCTTTCTGTTGCCGCATAGCTGCGGCTGTGATAAGCGGCATATGCCGCATAAGCAGTGGGGAAGGCACTCCCCAACAAGTTTCCCGCAGGGACAAAAGGAGCTGTAAGCGAATTTTGGTACTGTGGTAGAAACTTGCTCTAAGAAACTGCCGCTTTCCGCTGTGTCCGGCGGGGTTCAATCTCCTTAGTGCCGCAGGTGGGAAATGTGCCAACTTCCAGCGGTAACATTTTCCCTTTCACTCCCTACAAACCACAAAAGAGCGAAAATGACGGACTTTCCGGCAGAAACTTTTCCGGCGGCTCATTCTTTCCCGACAATAAGGCGTTTTGAAAGCTGTATTCTGCCCGCTGCTTGATAGAAAACGGGAATTTCCCTCTGTTCACTTATCAGTACTGACACTTTCCCGATTTGCCAAAAACGGGCGCAAAAAAAGCAGCAAATCTTTTTCGGATTTACTGCTTCCTGTGCCGCTGTGGGGCGGCGGGATATTCAGTTGTAAATAATAAAAGAGGGGGAGCACTTTGGGCTACCCCTCTACAAATGGAAAATTGCAATATTACTATTACAACTACATCATATTAGTATATTCATGCCTGATTTGTAGTCATCCAAGATACCGGGCTTGACTGGCTTTCCCCAATTCCATGAGGGGTCTCGCTGATGTACATATTCTCCCAATCGGTCAGCCTCTTGCAGACTAATCTGATTTAATGTCCACCCAGCGGCAGCTCGTTCTTCGGGTGGCAATGACATAACATAATTTCTTATGATTTCGCTTTCAATTTCTCCATCACTCATGCCGCAGTTCTTTTCCATGCTCTCAAACACCAAAGATTTTATCTTATTTGCAACGCCCTCGTCAACAGGGACAATGCGGCGAAAATCTGTTCGACCTGTAATATCCATTCCCTCCGGACAATATGGGTTAACATGCTCCTTTGGCGGTAAAGAGCCATTTGGAAGTTTATGGGTTAAGTGCGAATTTTGAACCTTATAATTTTGTTGCACAAATCGTGTCATTCCTGTAATCGTCATAAGTACACCTCCAAATAACAATACACCCTGTTTTAAGAATAGCTGTCATATTCTTTATAAATATAATCGGCTCTTTTGGCGAAAATATAATATCCATCCCCCCCCAAAAAAATTTCATCGTTGCAAAAACACGATTTTCCGGCAGCTCGGAAGCTGCGTTTTGCCTTCTGTGGGGTGGCGGGATATTCAGTTGTTAATAATAAAAGAGGGTGGTAGCACTTTGGGCTATCGTCCTCTTGGCTGCATATTTGCAAAGACAGGCGGGGCTGTCAACGGTGGGCGAAGCCCATTTACTTGCCGTTGACTGGCTCGGCTGGATTTGCTATCTGTTCGACAAACTGGGATTGTTCGTTGCCGGAAATTGAACTTTAACATATAAAATTTCCTTCTTCTGGAACTTCATCTGAAGTAATCCAATTTATTTTATTCGATAATTTATGGTAAATCAAATATTCCTCAAGACCTTTCCAGGCAAGAGAGAATTGTTATTTTGTGGTGATTTAACAATACTACTTTTAGGACTCATTATCTACTGCCTTTTTTAAGTTAAAGAGAAAACTGCGCCACAGCCTTCGCAGGCCATCGCGCAGCGATTTAGTTCAATTCCGATTTGTTGATTTGTTCGTAATCATATTTTATCATACAGACTTTAAGAAATCTATTCATTTTCACTTAATTTTCGGAATTTTAGGAATAGTAAGGGCTGCTGCCTGTCAAATTCTTGTGTGTTACTTTACCGCACATGAGCATTTGCACCCGGGTTATCGTTACCGTATCCTTCCATAAGATTGATTGCACCCCAGATTCCAAGACCCGCTCCAAGTGCGATTACAAGTGTCTGCAATGTTCCTACTGCGCTCTGAAAAAATGCCATAATATAAATTCTCCATATTCTCTACTAATTTGGGCATAAGAAAAGACCGAGCACAGATTATTTTCCATGTTCGGCCTTATGCCAGTTACACTATTTAGTTTTGATGATCCAAAACCCATTGCAATAGGCCTTCATATTCAATGTTTCCCGCTGCAACATCAAGAATTGTTTCGTATAATTCTTTTTGAGTATACTTAAGTTCTATTCCGTTCAAAGCAAGAAAAACCAGCATTGCATGAGTTCCAATCCTTTTATTACCATCTATCATACAATGGTTTTTAATTAGCCCATATCCTAGCCTTGCGGCTTTCGCCTGTATTGTAGGATACAATTCGTCTCCTCCAAAGGACTGAAAAGGAGTTTCTAAAGCTGAATCCAATAAATTATAATCTCTGACTCCATCGCTTCCACCAGTCTGCTGAATCAATTGAGTATGAAGCATAAGAATCTGCTCTTTGCTCAATTTTTTCATTTAGCCAGTACCTCATACGCTTCCTTATTCTGTTCCATAAGTTGCTTTGAAATACTTAACACATCTTCATCAGATGCTGTAAAATCCTTATCTGCTTTACTAAAGTCTATAACAAGATATCTTGGTACATTATTCTTCAAAATTACTGCCGAACCGCATTCGTCTACCAGTCTTGCTACTTTAGAAAAATTCTGGTTAGCTTCTGAAATAGAAACCATTGTTTTTGTATCTATAGTCATATGAGCACCTCCGTGATCTATTTACTATAGTATACACAAATCTTAGGATAAATACAACCTAATTAGAACAAACCGGAAAGTAAAGGCACAAGAGTAGTACCGATAAGAGCCACACCGCCGCCAGCCATGAACTGTTTTATCCCCAATTAGGTGTAAAACTCTGCTCGATGGCGGGCGGCGGCGTACAAAAATCTATATGGTGTTTTTTAAGAGAACCGTCCCGGCGGGACAGGTCAGGCACTGACCTGTTCCACCTCCGGGATGGGTTTGAGATTAAAATGAATTTCGATAGAAATGTGTCTTGTTTTATCCTCGTCAATGCGCTCATGCACGACGATTTCTTTGATTAAGCGGTTGAGGGTGGCTGCGTCCAGCTCTGTGATGTTGGCGTATTCCTGAATGGCTTCCACCCATTGTTTTGCGTCATTGGCAAGCTGGACTTCATCAGACAGCCGCTTTCTGCCCTCTGACACTTTTGTTTTAAGCTCCGTCTGCTCGGTCTGTGTCTTTTCCAGCATGGTGTTGAAATTCTGCTCACTGATACGCCCTGCAATCATATCCTCATAAAGCCGCATGACCATTTTGTCCAGAACCTCAATCCGTTCCTCGTCCCTTGTAAGGGAGCGTTCCATTGCTTCCCGCTGTTCCCGCTGCTCGGCTTCACAGGTATTGGTCAGGCGGTCGGCAACCGCTTCCCCGTCCATCAGGGCAGCTCTGGCACATTCCCGGATTTTCCGCAGCACATGGCTGTAAAGGGTGTCATAGTCAATCCGGTGCTGGGTGCAGTGGTTCTTTCCAAAGGCATTGTAGGTCTTGCAGGAATAAATCTGCTGGGGATGTTTTGCGTTTGTGTAGCGTATCGTCAGCGACTTCCCACACTCGCCGCATTTTATCAGTCCGGCAAACAGGCTGATTTCATTGGTCTGCCCCGGACGCTGGCGGGATTTCAGCTTATTCTGCACAATGTCAAAGCTCATGCGGTCAATCAGCGGTTCATGCTGCCCCTCCACCACAATCCAGTCCTCCGGCTTCTTTTCCCCAATCGTGCCGATTTTGAAACGGTAGTCCTTTTTCTGGGAAGCAATCGCCCCGGTGTAGACGGGATTCATCAAAAGGTCTTTGATAACGGAGAAGTCCCACATATACCGCCCGTTTTCCGGGTCTTTCTTTTCCCATTTGGTGCGGGTATTGCGAAGCCCCCGTTCCCGGTTCCACCATGTGGGGCAGGGGATTTTTTCTTCCTCCAGCCGTCTGCGGATATAGTTCGGACCATGACCGTTCAGGGCATATCCGAAAATCAGCCGCACAATCGGGGCGGTTTCCTCGTCAATGAGCAGATGGTTTTTGTCCTCCGGGTCTTTCCGATACCCAAACGGGGCAAGACACCCGGTAAACTGTCCTTTCTGCGCTTTCAGAAGATAAGAGGAATGGACTTTCTTGGAAATATCCTTGCTGTACATCTCGTTCAGGATATTCTTGAACGGGGCAATATCGTTGTTATCCCGCAGGGTGTCGATACCGTCATTCATGGCGATATAGCGGACACCGTTTCTTGGGAAAAAGTCCTCAATCAAATGCCCGGTTTGCAGATAATTACGCCCCAGTCGGCTGAGGTCTTTCGTGATGACAAGGTTGACCTGCCTGCGCTCAATGGCTCTCAACATTCTCTGTAGATCAGGACGCTCCATATTAAGACCTGTGAAGCCATCGTCCTGATAGACTGCCACAACCTCCCATCCCTGCTTTTCGCAGTATTTTTCCAGCATATCACGCTGGTTTGCGATACTGGCACTTTCGCCTTGCAGGTCATCGTCCTTTGACAGTCTGCAATAGACCGCTGCACGATACCCTCCGGCAAGTGCCGAACCGATTGTTCTGTATTCCATTTCGTTCATCATAGCCATTTACCCACACAATCCAGACGGTATCTGGCTCTTTTGAACCTCATCTTCATTATACTCCATATCTTTCTTTTTAGCAAGATATTCTTTTATATTTGTTTTTCCGTATTTCTGGGAAATCAGGCTGACGAACACATCGGTGGCGTCCAGCTCCCCGTCAAATACAGTGGTCACATGAATCTCTGTTTTGTTTTTTGCCATAGGCAGTTATCCTCCATACATGAAAATAGCCAGACAGAGGGTGTCGGCAACGAAGTCCGGCAACGGGCTTCAAAAGACCTTGCAAACAATCTCAATCTGGCGATGGTTACTATTTATACTTTTCTTTTATTTTTCTGTTGTTTTGGTTGTTATAAGGGAGAAAAGCCCGCAGTTAAGGGATTTTTCCCGGCAACCGGCTCGGCAACGGGATAGCAACAGGGGGTGCAACGGGCTGTCATTCTCAGAATGGAAGCTCCATCTGTTCTGTGACCTCCACAAAATCGTCCGTTGTTTTTTCAGACGGGTTGCCGGAGTCCGTTGCCGGGTTTTCACGCTCCCAGCCCTTTTGTCTGCCATATTCGGAAAACATTCTTGGGTTCGGGAAGTACCGCCATCCGGTAATGCACTGGTTCATAATCTCGTTGATTTCCCGGATTTCCCATTGCTTCGGCTCGTCAAAGGCATGGTTTAAGGCTTCCTTGTAGAGCTGCTTGGAGCAGACCATGCTCCCGGTGTACTTATCAAGATACGCCTGTATCATTCCGGCTTTGGTGTCCTCCGGCATAAAATCCCGCTGGTGTTCTTTGAGATACCGCTGCATGGTGGGGCTGAAAGCCAGCTTGAACCTGCCGCTTCGGTAAATCTCCATAGCTTCTGCCCACATCTGCTCGATATAGGCTCTGGAAGCGGCTTCGTCCTCCAAAATGTGAACCTCCGCCTGCTCCGGGTACACCATGACGGGGATAAAGCGGCGGTTGCCTGAACGGTCAAGGGGCAGGAAGTCAAGGGCATTGGAAGTGCCGCCAAACACGCACTGACGGGGGCGGTCTGCCGGGTGGGTTTCATAGGGTATCTTGTAAACCTCTTTCTGCCGGCTTAAAAACGACTTGATTTCCTCAATGCTCTTGGCGTTGGCGGTTGCCATCATTTCCGACATTTCGATCATCCAGTGACCTTGCAGCTTACGGTACACATTGTCATCGTCCAGCTTCCGCAAATCATCGGAGAACCACTCGTCCCGGACTGCCAGCAGACGGAAGAAGGTGGACTTGCCAGCCCCCTGACCTCCGACCAGACAGAGCATGATTTCAAACTTGCACCCCGGCTGAAAGGCTCGTGAGATAGCGCCCATCAGGAACAGCTTCAACGCTTCATAGGTGTAATCATCTGCGTCAGCTCCCAGAAAGTGCCGTAGGCAGAAGCGGATTCGCTCTGTCCC